>DHLT01000006.1:0-910 GCA_002405405.1 Ignavibacteria bacterium UBA4661
AGTATGGTCATAGTGAATGTTGAAAGAAGGTTTTGATGGTATGAAATTGTAAAAGACTACTCCTATTTGTTTTTGAATTTAAAGGAGTTTTGTAGGTTGTAGGGAGAGGTATGTATTACTTTCAAGATCAAAAAAATACATCACCCAATTGAAAAATCATGAAAAATGAACAACAGAATTTTTACAAACTCAACTCAATGTACTTCCTTTTGTTTCACTTTAGGGAAACTGATCTTCATCCGATTTAGTGGAAGTGGAGTAAATTCCGAATATGGTTTTGAAAGTGGCTTTTTACTTGCATCCCATAATCATCAGCATGAGTACGAAAACAAGAGTTTCTATTTTTAGAAACTCTTTGTATCTTGACAATATTCAACGAAGTGATATTCGATGAGATATTTCGAAACAAAATTTCTTGAAGAAGCTAACGAGTTCATTGCAAAACTCGACTCCAAGACCATCAAGAAAATCCTTTACAATATCGATCTTGCGGAGCAGACCAATGACCCGCGACTATTGAAGAAACTTCACAACGATATTTGGGAGTTTCGGACAAGATTCGCAGGACTTCACATCAGACTTCTTGCCTTTTGGGACAAAACAGACAACAAAGAAACATTGGTCATAGCGACTCATGGTTTCATCAAGAAAGTTGATAAAGTGCCTGCCCATGAAATTGATCGAGCCGTACGACTACGAGAGAAGTATTTTACTCACGCAAAAAAATCATAATCCAATGGCAACGCAGACAATAAAAACATACACCCTCGCCGAAATGAAAGACAAGTATATCGGCACAGTTGGAACAACAGAACGTGATGAATACGAGTATGAACTGCGTATGGAGATTCTCGGCAAGATGATTAAAACAGTCCGACTAGAACGAAACTTAACACAAGAAGAACTTGGA
>DHLT01000006.1:1075-10565 GCA_002405405.1 Ignavibacteria bacterium UBA4661
TTAACACAAGAAGAACTTGGACGATTAGTTGGGGTGCAAAAAGCGCAAATTTCAAAACTCGAAAGTAGTGCCAATAGCGCAACCATTGACACCATCCTCAAAGTATTCACAGCATTGAAAGCAGAAATCAATTTCAATGTCAAAATAGAAGACAAGTTTGTTCAACTTACCTAACAGAAAAGCACACACACCTCATACCACACCCATTTTCTTCGCAATCGCCTCAGCGCACTGTTGCCCATCAATCGCCGCAGAAACAATACCACCGGCATAGCCCGCACCCTCAGCGCAGGGGTACAACCCATGAATTTCGGGATGCTCCAAAGGCTCCGCAGAGCGTGGTGTCCGCACCGGCGATGATGTCCGCGACTCCACACCATGCAAAACGGCTTCGTTGGTATAGTAAGGTTTCATTTTTTTGGCAAGTGCGCGAAAGGCATCTTGTAATGAACGCCCGATGAAGGTCGGTAACAACTCATGAAGCGGTGCAGAAACAATGCCGGGGTGATACGATGTTTCCGGCAGATCAGCGGAGAGTTTTCCCTCGACAAAGTCCACCATACGCTGTGCAGGAACACGCTGTGTTTTGCCACCTGCCTGCCATGCCATCTGCTCCACTGCTTGCTGAAAACGAAGTCCTGCCAGCGCGCCATGTGAATGGTATAGCTCAAGATCATGCTGATTGATTGCCACGACAACACCCGAATTTGCAAAAGGATTATTGCGCCGCGAGGGCGACCAACCATTCGTAACGACTTCACCTTCGGCAGTGGCGCACGGCGCGATGATGCCACCCGGACACATACAAAACGAGAAGACACCACGTGTACCGCTTCGCTCGCCTTGCGCCGGATCATTATACACTTGCTCCACCCAACTATACGAAGCCGGTGGCAAGAGCGGATGCCGTTCGGAGGATTTCAAGCGATACTGCATCGTATCGATGAGCGATTGCGCATGTTCGATGCGCACACCCATAGCAAAGGGTTTCGACTCAATGCGAATGTGTTTACGGTGAAGCAATTCAAAAATATCGCGTGCTGAGTGCCCAGTGGCAAGAATAACATGATCTGCCAAGAACTCTTGACCATCAGCAGTCCGCACACCTTTGATAGCATTGCTCGAGAGAATGAAATCTATGACACATGTATTGAAGTGAATTTCCCCGCCGGAAGCAAGAATACTTTCCCGCATCTTTACGATAATCTGTGGTAGTTTATTCGTGCCAATATGCGGATGAGCATCAACTAAGATCGTGGGGGCAGCGCCATGCGCAACGAAGAGTTCCAGCACTTTGCGGACATCGCCTCGCTTGGTGGAGCGCGTGTAGAGTTTACCATCGGAGTATGTCCCGGCACCACCCTCGCCAAAGCAATAGTTCGATTCAGGATTGACTGTATGAAAGCGGTTGATTGCCGCGAGATCACGCCGCCGTGCTTGTACATCTTTACCGCGCTCTACAATAATCGGCTTGATGCCAAGTTCAATCAAGCGCAGTGCCGCGAAAAAGCCCGCAGGACCTGCACCAACAATGAGTACATGAGGTTTTCGATGAACACTCTGCACCGGTGCATGGTATTCTTCTCTTGGTGGCTCTTCCCCGACATATACATCAAGTTGGAGATGCACTTTGATGATCTTGGAACGAGCATCAATGGAACGCTTGCGAATTCTTAGTGCGGTAATATCTTCGGGACGTACACGCAATTCTTTTCCGGCAAGCACACGCAAGTGTACCTGATCGGTTGAATTATCTAAAGGAACTTGCAAGGAGCATTGATGAATCATACGCAGTCCGCATAACAGTCAAAAAATGAACAAGGCCTTATGGGGATAATCGTTCTAAACGCCATGTACCATTGGCTTCGCGGGTGTAGGCAATGCGATCATGCAAACGGCTCGAACGTCCCTGCCAAAACTCCATATAGTGTGGCACAACGCGATAGCCGCCCCACCATTCGGGCAGAGGAACATTACCATCGGCGTATAGTGCCTCTAAACGTGTGTATTCACGTTCAAAATCTTCACGACTTTGTACTACGGTGCTTTGCCGCGATGCGTGCGCACCAATACGACTACCGAGCGGACGAGACGCAAAGTATTCTGCCGACTCTTCACGAGAGATTTTTTCTGCCATGCCTTCGATACGCATTTGTCGCTCTAAACCTGCCCAAAAAAAACTCAAGCATACAGCAGGATTTTCTGCAATCGCTTGTCCTTTGCGACTGTCGTAATTGGTGAAAAATACGAACCCGCCATCGCTAATACCCTTGAGAAGCACAACGCGCTGGGTGGGTTTACCATCGGGTGTTGCCGTTGCGAGGATCATAGCATTCGGCTCAAGGACATCAGCACGAAGCGCGTCCTGAAACCATCGTTCGAATTGCTGAATCGGATTGGGTGCACAATCTTGTTCATTGAGTTCTGCTTGCTTGTAGTCACGGCGTAATCCCGCGAGATTGGTTGATGACATACTCTCTCTCTGCTCCAAACAACGATGAATAAAAAAGATGATTGTTCTTACTTACTGCCCCGTGCGAAGAGCACAACGGGAATAGTTTTGAGGAGAATTTGAATATCCAACCACAGCGTGAAATTCTCTGCATAATAGACATCAAGAATCATCGCATCATGCAAATTTAATCCTTCAATTTGTCTGCCGGTCACTTGCCATAATCCCGTCAAACCGGGTAAAACCAAGAAACGCCGTTTGTGCCACTCCTCGAAGTATTGCAGTTCGTACTCCAAGCATGGGCGCGGACCAATCAAACTCATATCGCCCCGCAGAACATTCAAAAGCTGGGGTAATTCGTCAATACTATACTTGCGAAGAATTTTTCCCACGGGTGTTATGCGAGGATCATCTTCGACTTTGCCCATGTGCTGACCCGCTTGTAGGCGTGCTTGTGCGGCAACACGACGTTCGCTTTCATCATTGAGATACATGGTGCGAAACTTGAACATCTTGAAGAGCTTGCCACCTTTGCCAACACGATACGAGGCATAAAATATCGGACCCCGCGAAGTCAATTTGACTAATAGGGCAACAATAAAACAAGGCAGAGCAATCACCAATGCTACACATAATGCCACCGAAATATCGATGATGCGCTTTGCAATCATCGCGGGACGAATTGTTACTTGACTTGAAATATCAAGTGCTTCACCGGCATTATGAATCATTTGAAAGCGGCGTGACATCACCTTGACGGGAAGCTTGGTAGCTTTACACGCTTCAATAATTGTTAGCAAACGGTCATGCGATGCTGTATTGATAGCAACGTATATTTCATCAGCAGCAGTATTGATTGCAGGATTCAAGATATTGGCAATCGGTCCAAGCACAGGGAATCCCAAAACACTTGTTCCGATTTTTTCGGCATCATCATCAACAAACCATGCTTGCTCAATGCCCAGCGCCGGATCATTGAGAATCGTCAAGCCCAATGTTTCACCGGTACGACCTGCACCGATAATCAGTACACGCTTTGCTTCGATGCGTCCATGAAAAATAATATTGCGTCGCATGAGCAAGACGACAACAGCACGCTCAATCAGGAAAAGCAGAATACCCAATCCCGTAAACCCCAAGAGTGTACCGCGTGCCGATATCGCAAAATCTGCTTCTTGAAAAAAGAAGAGGAGGATAATCAGAATCAATGCCAATGTCAAAAACGACTTGATAATCTGTGCCGCTTGCGCCGCCCATTGTGCAAGCACGCGATACTTGTACAGATTATTCAATCGAAAAAGCATGGGAAGGGAGCAGGCGGCAACAGAGTAGAATGCAATTGCTTCGGGCTTAAAGATAGCACCGATCTTAGTCGAAAAACCTAGATCTTTGGCATACTCACGAAAAAAGACAATACCCGCGACTGCACAGAGTGCCGTCAGAATGTCGATAACCATCAGCAATAGCGATGCTTCTTGGATTGCCGGTTGAGACTGCAGATGTACCTGCGATGACGATGTGGATGTTGTTGATTCAGACACTGTAAAACGCAAAAAAAATCACAATGACATTGAATAAAGATACAGAACCTTTCTTTGATTCTCGGTGAACTGCCGGAAGCGATAATTTACGCAAAAGCCATCATGTTTCCCTTGTAATCATGCTTTCGTGTATATTTGGTACTCTGTAATACATCATCTTCTTCATTTTCTTTTGATGGCATCATGACACAGTCGCATTCTCCATCGCTTGCAGGCAAAACACTTTTCATTACCGGAGCAAGTCGTGGCATTGGCTTGGCAATTGCTTTGCGTGCCGCTCGCGATGGTGCAAATATCGCTGTTGTTGCCAAGACCGATGCACCTGATCCCCGCTTACCCGGCACTATTCATTCAGCAGTCGAAGAGATCCAACATGCCGGAGGGAAAGCAATTGCCATTAAAACCGACATTCGCCATGAAGAACAAGTGCAAGCGGCAGTTGATCTCACAGTACAAACATTTGGAGGGATTGACATTCTCGTTAATAATGCCAGTGCTATTTCGCTGACTCCTACTGAAAAGACTGATATGAAGCGATATGATTTGATGCATAGCATCAATACTCGCGGAACATTTCTTTGCTCTAAATTATGTGTACAGCATTTACGAAAAGCAGAGAATCCGCATATCCTCAACCTTTCACCGCCGCTCAATATGGAGGAACGTTGGTTTAAGCATCATGTTGCTTATACCATGGCAAAGTTTGGCATGAGCATGTGTGTACTTGGTATGGCAGGAGAATTTCGTAAAGATGGTATTGCCGTGAATGCTTTGTGGCCTCGTACCGTCATTGCCACAGCTGCTGTTCAAAATCTTTTGGGCGGTGATGAATCTATCAAAGCTTCTCGCACACCGGCTATCGTTGCCGATGCTGCACATGTTATTTTGACCTCTCCTTCGCGCAGTGCAGGAAGCGCAATCTCTACCGGAAATTTTTTCATTGATGATGATGTTTTACGTAGTGTCGGTGTTACGGATTTTGATGTGTATGCTACATCACCCGGCACACCCTTGATGCCCGATTTTTTTATTTGATTCTTTTCGTCTTTTTCTTTGCCCATGTCTCAAGCCCGTATTCCTTTTCGAGAACGACTCCTCCTCAACACGCCGCTTGTTACCGATGGCTCGGTAGCGGCAGAACTTGCCGAGCGTGGCTATTTTGAAACGCCTGCCGCATTGTATAATCTGAAAAATCCTGTTTTGATTGAAACGATTCATCGTGATTTCTTGCAAACCGGTATCGAGATGATTCAAACGAATACGGAGCATGCTAATCGCATTGCACTTGATCGATGGAATCTTGCCGACAAGGTATATGAAATCAATCGTAAAGGAGTGTGGATTGCCCGTTGTGCGGCTCTCCACAAAGGATATGTTGCCGCAGTTGTTGGTCCTGTTGGTCGATTCCTTGCGCCTCTTGGCACAATTACTCCCGATGAAATTCGCCAAGCATTTATCGAACAAATTATCGCGCTCGCCGATGGCGGTACCGATATTCTCATGCTGAAATCATTCATTGATGTTCATGAACTCGAAATTGCAATTGATGCCGCTAAATATGTTGCACCGAATCTGCCAATCATTGCTCAGAAAACATTCCCCGAAGATGGTGCTGTTCTCTCAACAGCATACCCTGCAGAAATTTCCGACCGCCTGACAAAATCGGGTGTTGATGTTATCGGCTCGAATAGTACGGTTGGTCCGCAACGGATGCTCGATATTA
This sequence comes from Ignavibacteria bacterium UBA4661, assembly GCA_002405405.1. Classification (GTDB taxonomy): domain Bacteria; phylum Bacteroidota; class Ignavibacteria; order Kapaibacteriales; family UBA4661; genus UBA4661. The sequence goes on from DHLT01000006.1 coordinate 6,792, forward strand.
TCAAATCATTGCCTCAAACTGATACACCGCTCTGCGCGCAACCTGATGTCGGTATTCCTACGATTATCGACGGCAAATCTGTTTTCAATGCCGATACGGAATATGTTGCTCGCTCTGTACGGCGATTGGTCGAAGCAGGTGTCATGATTGTTGGCGCCGATGGCGGTGCTACGGTCAAACATATTCGTGCAATTGTACAAGCCGTGAAAGATGCAGTCATTGGCTCTGCAAAAACAGAACCGAAGAAGATCAAAGTGCATGAGCAGGAGCCACCTCGCGAAGATGAACGGTCGCAGTTTCATAAACTTCTCGGCACAAAGTTTTTAGCAACAGTGGAGCTTGATATTCCTCGTGGACTTGATATGTCGAGTGTTATCGAGGGTGCACGCTATTGCAAAGAGCATGGCATTGATGCAGTGAATATCTCTGATGGTGCGCGAGCACGCTTACGGATGAATTCCATTGCCATTTCAAAAATGGTACAAGACCAAGTGGGTATTGACTGTTTGGCACATCTTGCGTGCCGCGACCGCAATATGATCGGCTTGCAGTCGGAAATTATCGGTGGTTATGCAATGGGCGTACGTAACATTCTGGCTGTTACAGGCGACCCCACACAAATTGGCGATTACCCGTATGCAACCTCCGTGTATGATGTCGATGCAATTGGTCTCATTCGTGCTATGGGACAAATGAATAGCGGGCGTGATCTGATGGGCAATCCTATTGGTCGTCCTACAAGCTTTCTTATCGCCTGTGCAGCAAATCCTTGTGCTTTTGATATAGATCGTGAAGTGCGTCGTATGGAGCACAAAGCTGCGCAAGGAGCACATATTGCTTTCTCACAACCGGTATTTGAAATCAAAACACTTGAAACATTCTTAAATCGCATTCATCATTTGAATATCCGATTTATGCTTGGTGTAATTCCCTTACGTACGCCACGCCATGCAGACTTCCTGCATTACGAAGTCCCCGGTATGGATGTTCCGGAATGGGTCCGCAAACGTATGCATGCAACAACCAGCACCGAAGAGGCATCACGCGAGGGGATTACAATGGCAGTGGATTTTTTGCGAGAAGCAAAAAATATGGTTGATGGTGTCTATCTGATGCCACCCTTCAAAAAATATTCCATGGCAGTTGAAATTTTAGAACAGTTGTAAGCATTGTTTTCTGTGATGAGAGGCTCTTTGTCCTCGTATATGTTTCATCTTCTTTAATGAATCCGAGAGTTTCATGAACAAGCATATCTACGCCCGCTTTATCTCTTGCTTCTTGCTTGTTGTCATATCTACGGCATCATGCTTGACTGTACTTTTCGCACAAAGCGACTCTGCGCAACGAGTGGTAACAAGCCGTCCTGCCGCACCTTTTCCTTTTGAACTCCGAGACTTGGAAATTACTCGTTGGGAGGGATCAAAATCCGATAGTGGTATCGCCAAATATCCTGACTTAGCCGCACGTAATCGCATGAAGAACCGTTTATGGGTTGATGTGGATACTCTACCCAAAGGCATAGTTCGTCATTGTACCTTCGACCAATTTGTTGTACTGGCAGACAGTATTACCAAAGCAATCGGACTTACGAGCAGCGGACGCAAAGTATTGAATCCACAACAGACGGAAGAACTTGCTAAAGCACATCGGATGTTCGTGAGTGTCGAAGGTTGGTTAGTCCTAGCCTATCCCGGCGGTAAGGAATCAACCAATAGTTACAGCGAAGAATATCATGACTGGCATTTGGAATTGTTTGATCGTCCGCTGGATCACTATCCTCGCATTGGTGATCCCACACCGATTATTGCAGAAGTTACGCCCTTTGTTGAGCGGGCTTTGTATCGTAAGGGTGTGCGCTTAGAAAATCTTGCAGCATTTATGCGCTATGGCTCGCCGCCGAATATTGTTGAATTCCCCGTTGCCCCCAAAGCTCGTAAAATCAGGATTACCGGACAACTTTTGCTGGATGATTCGCACACTGAACCGGGCAAAGATGTTGGTGCGTTCGTAGAAAAAGCCGAAAAGGGTGGTTATCATAATCCATGGCGACGTTCGGCATGGGAAGTCCATCCGATTTACAAAGTCGAAGTGATTGAGAATTAAACATAGACCAACACGGTATGACATACGGGATTGTTCTCCATGACAGAGAGCAATCCCCATTTTTTTACATCAGCGTTGCACCATGTGGTGCTTTCAACATTTCAAGCAAACCTTGCTGTTGCCATACATAACGTTGCGGCAGAGCAGGAAATCTCTTGGTAAGAATGCTATAGGTGTTGGTTGTTTGTGCCGACCACCACCATGCCCACACTCGATCTTGAGCAAAGACCGGCAGATGGGCGAGTAGAAGTGGTGCAACCACATTCGTCATAATTTCTATCGTTGCTCCTTGGGAAATATATGTTGTCAGCAGACCTTGAATACGCAAGAGCATTGCTTCTTCATGAAGTAATTCATCCATAATATGCGCCACGAGAACTAAAGCGCGCTCATTTCTAAGAAGCTCATCGACCGCCGAACCAATGCCTGTATGTCGTGTTCGCTTTGTAGAGAGTCTTTGGGCAAATTCTTCAATTCCTCCACGAAGCAAGGTTGTTGTCGAGACATGATGGCGCAGTGTAAGCGGCATCAGTTCTTGTGCCTTGCGCTCTAGACGTGCTACAGCATATCGAGCAACCATGAGGGTATGAGAATTGGATACGATTGATGTCGTATTGCTGAGTATTGCCGATTGTTCTTCACCCGCAATCATCATATCTTCACTCACAATAATTGTAGCATGTGCTGTGGTAGATTCTTCCGTATCATGTTCGCACACGATATGAGCAACCAATGCTTGATATGCAGGATTGTCTTGATGCTTATGCGCAAACCAATCGCTGGCGCGCTTATGAAATTCCGCGTTACCGACATGCAATATGCCGTTGATGAGTAAAGCCATATTCACAATATCAGGACCAAATCGTTGATGCCACTCTCCTTTGGCAATAACTTGAATACGTTCGCCTTTAGTACCAACAAAACGCGCTCCTTCATAAAAGCAAGACTCTGCTCGATTGCGCCAATAATGTTCATCATGAGAAAGAAGTATCGGTTGTTGCTTCATAACAATTCATCGAAAAAAGACCTCAGTTTCGTGCAAACAGAACGAGCAATAATTGTACTCGTATGCAATGCTTTTGCGAAGATGATAAAAAATCCTTATGATTGAAAGTTCTGTATGAAAAGTTACTAGCCCAATGTCATAGCATATAAGATGTCTTGTTTCAAGTCATTACCGCGTTGAATTCATGTTGAACATGAATTACTCTACGATAAGAGAAGCATTCATAAGGAGAAAGAAGACACTGTGAAAAGTTTGGACATAAAAAAACTGTACTATTCTATCAGCGATGTTAGTAAAATCATCGATGAGGAGCAGTATGTCCTTCGCTATTGGGAAACGGAATTTGAGCAATTGCGTCCGCAAAAAAATCGTGCCGGCAATCGCATTTATGGGGAAAAAGATCTGGTTGTATTGCGTGTTATCAAATATCTCCTACGAAGCAAACGTTTTACCATTGATGGTGCCAAAGAAGCATTGCGTGAGCGATCTTTACAAGAAATCTATGCTGATGTCTATGGGTCAACCCATGAGGAATCATTGCCCACTGTGCTTCCTATCTTTGAACAAGATCAACATACTGCCGAAGACAGTGAAACACCGGAACAATCTCTTCTGGCAGCTCCTACCTTTGTTTTACCAACAGGCAACGAACACCCTCATACTGC
>DHLT01000006.1:10680-14073 GCA_002405405.1 Ignavibacteria bacterium UBA4661
ACCCTCATACTGCTCCACGCGATCGTCATCGAGAGTTGCTCGAACTTGAACGTCTTCGTGAATTGCATACTATTCTCACACGGCTTTTACACCGACTTGCCGTCATTACTTTGGTGTGGTTGATCACGATGACAAGTACTGCCTCAGCACAGACAGCAGAAGAATACTATGCCCTCATTCGTAAGCAATGTGCATCGGCACAAACCATTCGTGTGCGATTCGCGACAGAACCAACAGATCGTAGCTCTACACAGCTTGTCATGCGCGGTACGATGATCTTGAAACGAGATAAAAAATTTCGACTGGAAATAGGTTCACGCACTATTATTTGCAATGGCTCGACGCTGTGGAATGTTGCCAACAACACGGTCGTTATTTCGTCTTATACACCCAATACTTCTTCCATGTCGCCGGAGATGCTCTTTCTTGATTTCCCGGTGGATTATGCCGCCTCGCTTGCACGTGAACAAGATTCACGGTACGGCAGTACACGACTACTGACTTTAACTCCCAAGAATGCACAAAACATGGGTGGTGGATTAGAGCGGGTATTGATTCGTTTTAAGCATACCTCCCCTAAAGATCGTGTCGTTATCCAGTCTGTTGAAGCACAGCCACAAGGTACGAGCGCACTTCGTATAGCGATTCAAGATTTACAAACAAACTTGACAGTTCAAGATTCTGTCTTTGAGTTTGTACCGCCCAAAGACATGAAAGTCATTGATATGCGGTAAGATAAAGTATGACATGATGGACGCACGATTCCGGCACCAATCCATACATTACCCAATCATAGCTTCATAGACACTATCCGTTAGAAGTTCCCCTTCTGCCGCACCCACAGCAAGCACATCACACCGCTCATTTTCTTTATTGCCGGCATGACCACGCACCCAATTGAATGTGCAATCATGGATGTCTAAACATTTCAGAAGCATATCCCACAAATCGGCGTTTTCTGCACGGTCTTTATTGTTGCGCATCCAGCGGTTGGCACGCCACTTTACTGCCCATCCCTTGTTAATGGCATTGCACACATACTGCGAATCGGTGTAGAGTTGTACAACACAAGGGCGAGTAAGCTGGCGAAGTGCCTCGATGACAGCAAGGATTTCCATGCGATTGTTGGTCGTGAGTCGGTAACCTTGTGCAATTTCTTTACGCTTGGTGCCGGCAGGTGTTGTAAAGAGCAACACGGCACCATAGCCGCCTCGCCCCGGATTACCACGACAAGCACCATCGGTGTAAATGGTAACAGAAGGTCGCTGTATAGTCTGTGTCATGGCAAAAAGAAGAGTCAACAGAAAAACAATCGAGAAAAATAAACTCTACAGAAACTTATCGTCCGAACTGGAAGTGGAAACGCCAGCCAGAAGGACCACGCTGTGCGTTCGGCGATGGATCTTGATCGAAGCCATATCCATAGTCAAAGCCCAGCAAGCCAATCGGATTCAAGAGTAAGCGTACGCCCAATCCTACCGATCGCTTCAAGTCAAGAGGGTTCACCTCTGAGAAACGTCCCCATACATTACCTGCTTCAGCAAAGCTGATAATATAAATGGGTACGGGATTTAGCGTCAAGGCAAAACGCACCTCCGCTCCTTGATAAATCATCACACGACCGCCGACAGGTGCACCGTTGACGAGTGGACCAATAATACGATCAGCGTAGCCACGCAATGGAGTAACAGCAAAACCACCCAAACCATTACCACCCATGTAGTAATATTCAAAGAGCGGAATGGTATTATCATTTTTCAACCCCGTTACATAGCCAAATTGTGAATTTAACAAGAGCACCAAACGGTTGTTCTCACCAATGGCAAGCAATGGATTAAACATTTCATAGTTGACCTGCATTTTGATGTAATCCACATTACCAATGCCGATAGCACCGCCTGCTAAGGTTGTTGCCATAGAGAAACGTGTACCATCGGTCGGGAAAATAGCATTATCGATACTGATCCGTGAAATGGTTTGACGAATACTAACCTCATTCGAAATGCCATCAAATGTTTCTGTTTTTTGCTGGAAGTTCTCGATACGACGATATTGGAGCATCCAGTCGCCACGGAAATAATCATCAGGGAAACGGAAACGTCGACCGATATTCAGTGTCAAACCTGTTTGACGAATATCCCAACCAAAACGCTGGCGCGTGTCGAAAATATTGAAACCCAAAGTAGTTGGTTCGTCGAAGAGCCATGGCTCGGAGAAACCCAAACTAAAGGTATTGATAGCACGATTCACGCCACCAAATTCCCAGTTGAAATTAAAGACTTGCCCACCGCCACCGCGTAATGGCTCAGCAATGGCAAAATTATTCAGCGTAATACCCACCGAACCCGTCAAACCAAAGACACCTGCATATCCAATGGAGGCATTAAAAGTATCAGCTGAACGTTCTTCGACTGTGTAGGTTACATCGACTGAGTTATTATCTACCGGCTTGACATCGGGCTTGAGCTTTTCAGGATTGAAGTAATTCAACTGCCCTAAACCACGTACCGAACGAATAATCGCAGCACGATTAAAGAAATCGCCCGGACGCGTAAAAAGTTCACGGCGCACAACTTTGTCTTTTGTTCGCGTATTACCCTCGATTTCAACTTTACGAATCGTGAACTGATTACGCTCAAAGACGCGTACAATAATATCGACAGAGTCAGGTGCAACACGCTTTTCTTCGGGCTGGAGATTCGAAGCAAGATAACCGGCATTCATGTAGAGCGATGAAATATCCGATTGCTCTTCATTCCCACGCAGAGCTTTCTCGAATTTGTCCATGTTATAAACATCACCCTTTTGAAAGCCTAATCGTGCTGAGAGAAAGTATGCCGGAAAAATTAAATTCCCCTCGAACGTAATATTTCGAATGTAAAACTTACGCCCTTCGTTGATATCAAGTGTGATAAAGAGCGACTCGGTTGTTTCATCATAGCGTAAAGAATCTTTCAGTACAGCACCATCGATATAGCCATTCTTACGAAAGAAATTGACCAATGACTCTTTGTCTTTCTCAAATTTCTTTTTGTCAAATTTTGATGACCGCCAAAATTGAAACCACTGCTTCGTTTTGGTATCATCAAAAGCACTTGCCAATTCCTCATCGGTGAAGTCTTTGTTACCATTGAACTCGATAGACTTCACATAAAAATTGACACTTTCCTTTACTTTGATAAGCATGGTGCGTAGATTCAACGAGTCAGCATTGCGGAGTGAAATTTCTACTTTGGCAAATTGCTTCCCCTCTTTATCATACAATGCTTTGATTGCACGCTCTGCCAAATAAATATCATAGCCCGAAAGAATGTCACCACGCGATTTTCCGACGGCTTGGATGATCTTATCATACGACACATCATTATTGCCCTCGATATCAATACCACTCAA
>DHLT01000014.1 GCA_002405405.1 Ignavibacteria bacterium UBA4661
AATCTATTTGCCGATGCCCGAGACACAATACTTAAAGTTTTTTGTGTTTGAGGTTTGGTAAGAAAAATGATAAATCAGAAACGGAGTACATGACGAATCGCAAGAATCGGGTTGAGAAGCATGGCAGGCGATCATAGTTTTGCACATTCATTCAGTTCATGTACCCTTTTAGACACAGAGTAATATCATGATAACAATGCCTACTGACCGTATTGCCATGCCCAAGAATGATCCCTTCACCTATGCCCGGATTGAGCAGGCAATTCAATACTTGACAACACATTTTATCGAGCAACCAACACTCGAAGAAATGGCAGAAGAGTCACATCTCAGTCCGCATCATTTCCAACGTGTCTTTGCGGAATGGGCGGGCATTTCACCGAAAAAATTTCTTCAATATCTTACAACAGAATACTTGAAAGAAAAGCTTCGCACGACATCAAATCTTATTGAAGCGGCAGAGACAGCAGGTCTTTCTTCGCAATCGCGGGTATATGATCACTTCATGACACTTGAAGCTGTTACACCTCATCAGTACAAAGAATATGGTAAAGCTGCTGTATTACGCTATGGCTACCACCCAACACCTTTTGGTGTATGCTTTATTGCAGCAACAGAGCGTGGTATAACATCCTTCGCATTTGTCAATGACGTACAAGAACATCGTGATCGGGATTTTGCACATTTTCAAAAACAGTGGTGTAATGCCAATATTCAGCATGATTCGGCTTATACAGCGGATATTGTACAACACATTTTTGCACCGATTCATGCACAACATAGTTCGCGCAAAAAATTTCATTTACTCGTGCAAGGAACAAATTTCCAAGTCAAAGTATGGCAGGCATTGCTTGCTATTCCGCAAGGATCGCTGACAAGCTACCAGCATATTGCTGACGCAATCGGCAATCCTAAAGCAGTCCGTGCAGTAGGCTCAGCTGTCGGTGATAATCCTATTGCCTACCTTATCCCATGCCATCGCGTTATTCGCAAAGAAGGTGTACTGGGTCAATATCGTTGGGGAGCACCACGTAAAAAAGCTCTTGTTGGCTGGGAAATGGCACACAGTCAAGTGCAGGAGAACCAGTAAACACTTCTCCGAAAGAGATCCGAGGATGTTAAACACTTCATAGCGATTGTGCAAGCATGTCTGCTATCACTTCGTATTACTTTTATCGAGACTGCATACGACGAAAACAAGTGCTACTTCAGAATAAGTTTACTCGTGTTATCGTTCTTGTATAAACTCTCGCAGTGCGGCATTAACGATAGTACTTTGCTCAAACTGGGCAAAGTGTCCGCATTGATCAATTATTTGAATACGACTTTTTTTAATTTTTTCTTTCGCAATCATAGCAATGTGTTCTGTTTTACCCGGGTGCATAAATTGATTCGGAATAAGTTGGTCATAGGCACCAAAAAGCACCAGGGTGGGCTGAGTAATACTACCAATAGCATGAATGACCGGCTCATTCACCATACCTTGCACTGATTTCATTATCGTATAACAATAATTCTCAAAATCAGGTGCAGAGCGCATTGATAAGCGATCCTGAATCATGAATTCGGCATCATCGGGAAAATTATAAAAGTTCAAATGGTAGTTCTGCCGAATCTGTCCTTCAAGTGGTAGTTTCGTTGTATTGATTGTGATATTCTCTCTAAACCATTGCCTCTCTCCATCTGTAAAAGATTCGATACCGGCAGGTGCAATTAAGCATAGTTTTCCAACAAGTGAAGGATATCGTAATGCAAGTGTCATTGCTATCTGCCCCCCCATCGAGTGCCCGATAATAGTAGGAACTTGAATTTGTAATTGCGTAATCAACTCTGCTATGGCATCAGCATAAAATGCCATTGAACAAGGATATGTTCCTTTGCTGGACTTAGCATACCCGGGCAGATCAACCGCAAGACAGCGATAGTCTTTACTCAGATTCTCAATTTGCTTGTACCATGCAGGTGAATACGAACCTAAACCATGAATAAAAATAATTGTTCCTTTCGGCTCTGACGGACCTTGTTCCATATATGCCATGGTGATAGGCGTTGTCACTTGTGGGTGAGTGAAGGAAATAGTTTTGACCGGATAACGATAGGATAATGATGCGAATGTCCATTGAGCAGATAGCGATACCGCCATAGAGCACCCCAAGCCCAACATAATACCTAAAATCAACAGTGTGCGCATAAGACAGGATTAGAAAAATTGGAAGAAGAATCACAACAATAACCAACGAAACGCAACAAATGCTGTCCAAGGATTCCGCGCACGATCAGCACCACTTTCTCGTAAATATGTCGTTGTTCCTCGATTATACAGGTCTTGATCATTGAGCACCTTACGACCGGAATAAAAGTCTCCCATCCACATATAGGCAGTATGAAACTCGACACTCATTAAAATGCCAAGATTAAATACAACACGAGCATTCAATTCCCACCCCATAAATGTACCTGCCGACCGTGTGTCTGTACCCGTTGAGATAGTTGAAGCAACATTACTCCATGCCATCGCTGTACCGATACGTGCATTTAAGCGATTAGGAATGATACCACGCTCTGCACTGAGAACAAGACCGGTAACACCCAGTCCCATATTAGAAATATCACTCACGGCTCCCACATAACGGTTAATAACATTTCCGTGAGGAAAAACTAAATATGAAGCATGACCAACATTGATCGCACCCGGAAAACCAAAAGTATTTCCTGTTATCACTCCATTGTATTTACCATCAGCAATACCGTCTTTATCGCCGGTTGTATAGAACATGTCTGCAAGAATGAGGTCTTGTGGAGTTTGCCCATATTTATACCCGAAACGCAGATTTGCAGCAACACCAAAAATGTCTGATGCAGTTTTCCATGTTCGAATAGTATCAATTGGATCGCCGTTTGCACGACGATTAATCGTAGCATCAAAGTACTGGACACTACCCATATTTGCATTGATGTATCCCGACAGCCCCCATCGCCCCATAGTGAACTCTGGATTGGATGCAAAGAATGTTCCCAACCAAAGAATATCCGAACGATGACGGTTTTGCGGTGTTGCTCCAAAAGGATCGGGAATTGTGTAGCGAATCGGCAAGCGATATGTGCCATTCCATCCAGGTAATGCGCTTGTAAACCCTTCACCAATGGTGGGAATGCCTGCTTGCGCATTAGCACGATCATACAAGTACCAAGCAGAAAATCCTTGTCGCCATGACGGTGAAACATCATATTCAATCATAAACTCGGTGAGCGTAACATCATCATCGCGTTCTGGAAGCAACTCGTACAGTTGATAAAAACCTGTCTTGAACCGCCAACGATCAGCATCATAGCGAACATTGATACCAGTAGCATGATTCCCCCAAAAAGCAAGACGATACCCTGTATTCAGCAAAGTATTAGCACCAACACGATAGGGATTGTAGGGTGTATCAAAGAGTCGTAGGAGACCGAAGTTTACCGCCCATCCTGTTGCCGGAATAATCTCAATTTCAATATTCTGTGTTTGCAAGTTGACGCGCGATCCATTAAATCCACCCCCACGATTTGCTCCCACGAGATACGCCTCATCCCCCCATGTCCAATCTAATTCATATGCCGCACGCAGAATAGCTCGACCATTAAACAACTTGTGCTCATAGATGAAAAATGGCTGGAGACGTTGTTCAAAATAGATTGATGTCGGTCCGCCCGTCGTACTTTGATTATCACCAAAAAAACGCCCAATAACTTCTCCGGTGAAAGGATTCTCGCTATAAATATTCGTCATCACCATGTG
>DHLT01000095.1 GCA_002405405.1 Ignavibacteria bacterium UBA4661
AACCCTACCAAAAAAATTATCTCGCGCTATGTCGAGCGTAATAAAAACCTTCGGCTGTTATTGTATAATTCGGGCGCATTTCAAATGACCATTGGCTATCCGATGGAAGATCTCGATGCGACTATGCGAGAACTCTTTTTCTCCTTTGTATTGACTTTGCCTTTTGTGATTATTATATCAGCAATCGGCGGATGGTTCTTAGCAAAGTATTTTGTTCAGCCGGTAGAGACTATCATCAATGCTGCTTACGAAATTTCTGCAACGAATCTCAGTAAGCGTATTCCTATGCCTCCGGTCAATGATGAATTGGCACATCTTACCGGAACAATTAATCGGATGGTAGGTCGATTAGAAGATTCTTTTATGCAAATGCGGCAATTTGCCGGCGATGTGTCGCATGAATTACGCACACCGCTTACGATTATGTCGGGTGAACTTGAGGTGGCATTGCATCACGCTCAAACTACCGAAGAGTATCAACGTATCTTGTCAAGTTCGTTGGAAGAGGTTGTGCGCTTAACGGGGGTTGTCAAAGCATTGCTTGAAGTGTCTTTGGCAGAGTCGGGTAATATTGCAATCGAAGTTGCATTGTTCAACTTTACGCATTTAATGGACGATCTAACAGAAGATCTGACAATTCTTGCTGAAGAAAAAAATATTGTTGTGCATCGAGAGTTTCATCCTGACCATGCGATTATGATAGAGGGCGACAAAGGACGCTTGCATCAAGCAATTTTAAACTTGATGGATAATGCCGTGAAATATACTCCTGAAAACGGTAAGGTATGGGTACGCTTGGAGCAGCAAGGCGATCAGGCAATGTTTTCGATTCGAGATACAGGAATAGGTTTGGCTAAAGAAGACAAAGAAAAAATTTTTCATCGATTGTATCGTGCAGATAAGTCGCGTGCGCAAACAATTCGTGGTCATGGTATCGGATTATCGATTGTACGTGCGATTGTTAATGCTCATCATGGCTCTATTCATGTGCATAGTACACTCGGCGAGGGATCTACTTTTACCGTATTTATTCCTTTGCAACAGCCGAGTAATACATCGGATACCGTGCCCACGAATGACATTGCTTAAAGTTATTTGAAAACTTGTGTTAGAGCTACAGGTGTTATGTATATTCGCGCAATACATTGGCGCGTACCAAAGAGTGCCTTGTCCTTTGCTGATACCCCTCTTGCCTTTATGTTTTCTTACAACGACTTAGTTCTTCTCGCACCCTTGCTAGGTATTGATACAATACCGACGATGCTCACGACGGATTTTATTGCAACAGGTGTTTCTACTGATACACGAACGCTACAGAGCGGCGATCTCTTTGTTGCCTTACGGGGTGAAACATTTGATGCACATACATTGCTTCCCCAAGCTATGGAGCGTGGTGCTTCCTGTTTGATTGTAGAGTCAGTACCCGATAATATTGCCGAAAAAATTCTTTGTTTAGTTGTTCCGAATACGTTGAAAGCATTGGCAATATTAGCTCGGTACCATCGTGAGCGATTTAATATCCCTGTGATTGCCATTGCAGGATCAGCAGGCAAAACATCAACGAAAGAATTGGTTGCTTCCGTTGTATCGCAGAAATATCATACTCTCAATACGGAAGGAAACTTCAATAATCAAATTGGTGTACCACTGACTTTGCTCAGACTACGTAAAGAACATCAATGTGCTGTCATTGAAATTGGTACTAATGAACCCGGTGAAATTGAAATACTGTGTACAATAACAAAACCAACTCATGGTGTGATTACCAATATCGGCAAAGAGCACCTCGAAAAACTGATTGATCTCGATGGTGTCGAGTACGAAGAAACAGCTCTTTTTCGGTACCTGACAGAGCATGAAGGCTGTGCCTGTATAAACTGTGATGACGAGCGATTGGTGCGCCATGTTGTTCCACATAGTATTGGTTACACCTTACATCATCCTACACTCAAACTTTCGCACATCGATACTATGATATGTGCTATGGCACACATCAATGAATATGGGCTCCCTCAAGTCGAAGCGAAGATAGAATCAGAGTATTCTGCAACAACAATATCACTCAATGTCCAAGCACCGGGCATGAGTTCGGCATATAATGCACTTGCTGCAACGGCTGTTGGTGTTGCTTTGAACATTCTTCCTGAAGCCATTGCTCGTGGTGTGAAAGAGTATAAGCCACAAGTAGGGCATAGTGGTTATGGACGATTAGTCATCGAGCATCGACAAGGTTATACTTTGCTCAATGATTGTTACAATGCGAATCCTTTGTCGATGTACTCTGCGATAGCAACACTCAAAGAATTGCCTGCTCAGGGCAAGCGCATTGCATTACTCGGTGATATGCGTGAGCTTGGCACAACGTCATTTACGGAGCATTGTACACTGTTGCAAACTCTCCATGATGATACAAGTATTGACCATATCGTGGTTATTGGTAAAGAAATGGCACGCGCTATAGAACACATTCAATCGGCACGCATAGCGTTATGTGCAGAGTATGCAGAGTGTGTTGCAAGTATTCAGCCACTCTTGCATGATGGTGCGGTACTCCTTGTTAAAGGGTCGCGCGGAATTGCTTTAGAGCATGTGATTGGACAGTTACACTGATAGACAACAAAATTTGTTGGTATTTCATAGTAGTCTCGAAAAAATTGAACTCTTTTTCTCACGTTTCGTTTCTCTACATCATGTTGTATTTCCTTACACAATGGATCGAACGCAGTTTTGCTCCACCCGGTTTTGGCGTTTTTCAGTATGTTACTTTTCGTGCAGCTGCGGCGGCTATCACGGCATTGCTTATCAGCTTTATTGTAGGTCCATTGATTATAGCAGCTCTCAAACGTAAACAAATTGGTGAGCAAGAAAAGTTAGAATTACAAGGTACGGGCAACCATGTGAATAAAAAGGGAACGCCAACGATGGGGGGCTTGATAGTCTTAAGTGCGCTCCTGATACCAACGCTTCTGTGGGCGAATATTACGAATGCTTTTGTGATACTTATTGTGAGTATTACAGCATGGTTAGGCGGTGTTGGTTTTTTAGATGATTACTTGAAAGTGGTCAAGAAAATGAAAAAAGGATTGATTGGCAGGTATAAAATTGTCGGACAAGTCGCAATTGGTTTAGCACTTGGTTGTTCGATTTATTTTTTTCCTCAATGGTTCGGGCAGGGCTTTGCGCAGGTCGCAACGCAGACGACTGTTCCATTTACAAAGTACATCAATTTTGATTTCGGAATTTGGTACATCCCCGTCATAGTCTTTGTCCTAACTGCAACATCGAATGCAGTAAATCTTACTGATGGTTTAGATGGTCTGGCGATCGGTACGGTGGCGATTGCAACGCTTGCTATTGGCGTTATTTGCTATGTTACCGGTAATGCAAAGTTTGCGAGTTATCTGAATATTATGCATTTGCGTGGTGCTGATGAACTCTTCGTTTTTACAGCAGCACTTGTTGGTGCGGCGCTCGGTTTTTTGTGGTTTAATGCCTATCCTGCACAGATTTTTATGGGTGATACCGGATCATTGGCATTAGGTGGGGCTATTGGCGGTATGTGTATCCTTATCAAAAAAGAACTGCTTTTGCCTATCATTGGGTTGGTTTTTTTTGCTGAAACAGTATCTGTCATTCTGCAAGTCAGTTATTTTAAATATACAAAGCGAAAGTATGGCGAAGGGCGGCGGCTCTTCCGCATTGCACCATTGCATCATCACTTTGAAAAACTTGGATGGCATGAGTCAAAAATTGTTTCACGGTTTTATATCATTGCTGTTTTGATGGCAATCATCACGATGGCTACATTCAAGGTTCGTTAATATGCTCTTCTACCATGGATATCGTTATTTTCTTTATGTCCTCATTGCAGTGAGTGTTCTGAGTAATCGGGTTGTGATCGCACAACCACAAGACACCCCCGACCCGCGTGCGGCGCAGTTGATTACGCAATTATCCATAGCACTTTCTGCGGCTGATGATAAAATATCCACAGCGCAGTTATTGCCGATTCTTCATAAAAGTTTGCTGAATACCTCAGGTGATGATCTTGCTCGTGAAGTAAAGGCACTCAGTTTCAAAAAAGCACGTATAGCCATCAGTAAATATGCTATACCGGTACAGATTGCCCGTATCGAAAAAACACCGGCAGTGTCGGTTGGTATGGGTGCCACATTAGAGCAGGGAACCGTGTATGAATATTTCTTACAACCTAAAGACAAGGCAACGATTTCTGCTCCGGTAAAAATCTTTTTTCCTGCTGATGGTAGTGAGCCCAAAGTATCACACTTCGGCAGTTTGTAATTGTATGTAGTATAATATCCCATATACGTCTTCGGCAGTATTGCTATGCAACCATCGGACAATACAGCTTTTACTATGCTTGCTCCTGCTCTTGTCGAAGCGATGAGTGATGCTGTGCTTGTGCTGGATAATAAATGGCGTATTATCTATGCCAATAGAGCATGCGGTGTGCTGTTGCAAAAATCAGTTGATACTCTCATTGGTATAGAAATACAAACGATAGTTGACATTCGTACTGCTGATGTATTCCCTCAGACCATCACCGACATGCGTACTATGGGTACATGGAAAGGAGAAGGTTCTGTTTCCTACTCCAATAGTAAGCGCAGTATTGTGTCAATAACATTGACATCGCTACATAGCGATGATGCTTACTCTGATAGCTCTTCGGATAGAGGCACAGTTTTATGCGTTATGTCCAATATTTCAGAGCAACAACATATTGAGTCAGATCATCGACGTATCAAAAACGAATACCGTGATATTGCAAGGTATTATCATGTTTTGCTGAATTCCAAAGAACACTTTTTGGTACGTACAGATTTTGAGGGGCGGTTTCTGTTCTGCAATCATGCGTACTTGAATTTTTTTGGATATTCAGAAGAGCTGATCGGCAATGGTTTTGATGTTGTTATTCACCCCGACAGCATGCAAGAAGCGTACAATCATTTTAGTCGGGTGATGGAGCATCCGAATGAAATGATACCATGCGAGATGAAGCAAGTCACCAAGCAGAAAGACATTGTGTATGTTCAGTGGGAATCATCAGTGGTATTTGACGATGATGGAAAACCATTATGTGTGCAGTCGATAGGATATGATATTACCCCGCGCAAGCTTCATGAACATGTCCTGGGTGAGTACAATCACCTCCTTGCTCAACGTCTGCAAGAACAAGAACAATCACTGCAAGAACAGCAAGAAGCATATCGCTTAATTGCTGAAAATATGTCGGATGCAATTATAGTGCGTGATTTAGCAACCAGCGAAATGCTCTTTGTATCGTCCTCTATTGAGCAGATTCTCGGCTACACACCCGAGCAATACCAAGCAGTTGATTTTGCTTTGATTGCGGCGACGGATGAAGATTTGTGGATTATGCGAGGGCAGTACGAGCAGTTGCGCGATATAGCATTTCGTAGAATATCGATGAATGATGAAGCGATTGTACCGGAATCGAGTGTCCGTATCAAAGCCAGGAAAAAAGATGGTACAGTGATATGGCTTGAATCACGCAGACAGATGGTTCAGCGTGCTCATTCCATGTATGCGATGATGACCATTTTACGTGATATTTCACGTCGTGTAGCAGTCGAAGAAGTAGCAAAGCAAAACGAAGAAAAATATCGCACACTGATGGAATATGCCGGTGATGCTATTTTTATTATCGACCCTACGACCAGCATAATATTGGAAGCAAATCGACAAGCAGAAATTCTTACGGGAAGAGTTCGTTATGAACTTATCGGTATGCACCAGTCGTTGTTATATCCACGTACTGAAGGATTGAATCGTTTTACAGAAGATAAAGCACATGAGCAGGGGTATTCACGTGATATAGCACGAAGACGCGTTGGTATTCTCAAAAGTGATGGCACCACTGTGCCGGTAGAAATTATGATGAATACTATAGAGTTGTATGGCAAAACAGTACTTCATGGACTCTATCGAGATGTGAGCCCGCAAGTACAAGCTGAGAACGATATTCGAGAAGCGCTTCATGCTGAAAAACTTGCGAATACCCTTAAATCAAATTTTACCACAATGGTATCGCATCAATTTCGGACACCACTAACGATCATTAAGGCAAATGTTGGTATTCTCGAAGAACTTGTCAATAAATATAATTCCGGCATCACCTTTTCACCTGATATGGCTCGTAATGGCTTGCAACGCATTCATACAGAAATTGAACGGATTATTTCCATGATGAATGATGTCATGTCACTTGGTCGTATTGAGTCAGGTAAGGTTCTGTTTCAAACAGAAGTAACAGATATACAGGCGTTTTTGCACGATTACGTTACGTATTATCATAAGGATGTTGCTACGCATCAAGCGATTGAGTTTTCGGTAACGTATGCAGAGGGTGTTGCAATGTACCCGATTGATCTCGATCGTGTCTTGTTTCGGGAGGCAATTGCCAATATCATTTCTAATGCATTTAAGTACTCGACGGGTAAACGTAATCCTACGATGAATCTTCATTTTGAAGCAGACTATGTGTTGATCGCTGTTCGTGATTATGGCGTTGGCATTCCCTTGGAAGATCAAGACAAGATATTTCAAAGTTTCTCACGGGCACAGAATGTGTTGCACATACAAGGCACAGGGCTAGGGTTGGTGATTGCCAAGCAGTTTATTGAGCTTCATGGAGGAGAAATCTCTTTTCAGAGTGAAGTTAGAAAAGGCACAACATTCACCATTATGCTACCTCGTAAGCGACAAAAAAACGCATCAATACTTTTTGAAAATGGTCAATCGTAGTGTGAGTGCTATGGTATCCCATACCATGTTATCTTTTACTTTTGAAAAGTCAATAAAAAGTCTGAAACAAGTTCCAAATCGAGAACAGTGAATGTGACTCGTTCAATCAACTTTGAAAGAGAAGCTGCATGAACTGGACGAGGATTAGTGGTAGTTGCTGCAACAAATTGTAATTCAGCCTCATT
>DHLT01000055.1:0-4987 GCA_002405405.1 Ignavibacteria bacterium UBA4661
ACAAGAAATTGAAAACGATAATTTTGTTGCGAAACAAGATTGTTAAGACGAATCCAATAGCGATTACCATCGGGAGTGCGATTCATTAAAAAACGATTATCAATTTGCCAATTGCTGAGATCACCAATAACGTATACAAACTGCTTCAGTGGTGCAAAGAGAACAAGAATAACCGAACCATCAGACTGATAATTGATTCCTTCTTGTACACCGGCAGGCAATGCCGCGATCGGTGAAACCGGACGGACCAACACGCTAGCTGAATCCGTCAATGTCGTTGTGCCAACGGTTGCCCGCATACGGAAAAGATATGCACCTCCAATTTGAGGAGTGAATTGACCATTCAGAGTAGTGCCGGTAGTACTAGCAAGAAGTTGATCATTAACGGTCACTGAAATCAAAGCTGATGTTGTAGCAATGACTGAAAATGTTGCAGCACTTCCTTGACTGAGTACTGACGGTAATACCGTAAGTCGTGCGGTAACTTGATTTGATTGTACAACATCATAAAAAATATCTGTTCCCCCTACCCCTTTTCCTTCGCGCGAACCATCAGCGTTACGGAAAACAAACGCCAAACGGCGGATAGATTCATTAGCCGGAACACCGTAATAAGAACGTATATGAAAGCGAAGTTGATGACGATTATTACCAAGAGGCGTCATTTGAACACGTGGATCGGCAGTTCCCCAATTTGCCACAACATATTTCCAGTCACTCGAGGACGTACTACGATCGGTAATCACCCCTGTATGTGCAAAAACAGGACTAATTCCTGTCAGTCCACCAGTACCTTGAGTAGCATCATAAACTATTGTAATTGTGTCGTTATCACGTGGCAAAGCAGACGTAACGGTAAGAATTTGAGCACTACCAACCGTAGCCGATAAACAGCAGTAAGCACAGACCAGCGCGTAAAGAAGACGAAATTTCATAAGCGGCAAACAAAAGTTTAGTCAAAAAAAAATACCACCAACAAAAGTAAAGTATTGTTGGTGGCACGAGAATGTTAGATACAAACTCAATAGAATTCACAGCATTAACGAGTAACCATCAGCTTGCGAATGCTAGAGTAGGAACCGGATTTAATCTCAACAACATACATGCCTGATGGAACTTTTGTACCATTGGTATTATTAAGATTCCATGTTACAGTGTGCGAACCCGGAGCAACAGTACCATTAACGAGTTCAGCAACAACATTACCAAACACATCCATAACAGAAATGTTAATCGGCTGCATGCTGTTCAAAACTTGGTAGTTGATTGTTGTTTGATCAACAGCCGGACTTGGAGATGGTTGTTGCATGCTATACACAATACCTTGACCATCACGAATCGATACCGAAGAAATCGTTGCATTTGCACCAAAATCAATCAAGAAATCAGAATTATTTACGTCCTTACCTTCTGCGGTACCGTTAGGACCATCATTAAATACAAAACCCATAAAACGAATATTACCTGATGCAGGCGTTGTTGCCGCTGCATTTCCTAAGAAAAAGCGGTTGGGTGAAAATACAATACCCCAAGCACCACCACCAAGGTTGGTCATACGACCAACAACAGGATCACGCCAATCCATACCATCTACGCCATTTGCTTTTTTAGCCATATTTGCCCATGCACCATTAGGACCTGCACCTGTATGCATGAAAACAGCTGAAGCACTGCTCAAGCTACCTGGAGCAAAAGGAGCAGCATTACCACGCAATGAAGGGACATTTACAACGATAGCAATTGAGTCTGTCGCGCTGTAACGACCATTACCTGCACCTGTACCGGCAATACGTCCATAAATCCCAATAATTTGAGGATAGGTACGAGTTGCACTTGTTGATGCGGTACCACCTGTACCAACATATGGAATATTCAGGGTAAAGCGATCAAATACTGCCGCTGGTGCCTGAGCGAACGCGGATCCTGCAACTAAGAACATTGCAAGAACTAAGAACAAACGTTTCATAAAAAACCTCATGAAAAGAGTGAAGAAAAAGGAAACGGAAAATCCGTTTAAATAAGTTGATTACGGGTTTAGTTCAATATTAGGGTTACCGCTAATCTCAACATCAGGAATTTTTGCAATTAAACGCCAGCTATTCCATGCTTGTCCTCGGATATTTGTTGCACGAATACGACGCAAATAGTGTAAACGATCTCCTTCAAACGCAAGTTCCAAGCGACGTTCTCTACGAATAGCAGCAAGCAAGTTATCTTTACCGGTTGTTGAGTTGTCGGCACTCAAACCGGCACGTACACGTAGAGCATTATAGTCAGCTCTAACCTCAGCATCGGGTCTTGCGAGTTCTGCTCCTGCCTCTGCGCGAATCAAAAGCATTTCAGGCAAGCGGATGATTGTAGTTGGTGCAACAGTAATATCAAACTTATAAGAATATACACGAGGATCAAAACCATTTCTTTGGCGATACAATGCCTTGCGAGCATCATTATTAGGTATCGTTGATAGGAATGCCTGAAAATCATCAGAGCTAGAGAAAGGAGCTGCACCATAACGAGTAGAGCGATACATTCCAATCAATCCTGCACTACTGTTGTATTGCTCTGGTTGAGCAATTTGCATAATAGCTTCCGGAGAATTTGGTGTAGTTAAAATTGTTGTCAAATCTGAATTCAGTGCAAAGCGAACACCACTACGATTTGCCTTAATCACTTTATCAGCAAAGTTATAAGCTTGCTGATGGTTTCCTTGTTGGAAATACACTCGAGCCAAATATGCAGAAGCCACAGATTTATAGACACGATCATAAGTTGGAGCATCACCTAATAGAGACTCCGCTTCTGTAAGATCAGCAATAACTTGTGCATAGACTTGAGCAACAGTAGAACGTGGAATTGCTGCACCCGCTGCCCCTTGAGTCGATGATATTCTCAAAGGAATTCCGGGATGTGAGTTGTCCGCTGTAAAACCCCATGGTTGTGCCCATAAACGTACCAATTCAAAATGAAGAATACCGCGGATCAACAAACATTCGCCACGTTGACGATTACGATTTGCTGCTGCTGTAACATCATTAATCTTAGGTAATGCTTCCAAGATATTATTTGCTCGATTAATTCCCTCATAACCAGTAGTCCAAAGACCACGATTATTTGGTGTAAAAAGAGACATATTCAAATTATAAATTTCGAGGAATCCAAAGTCACTCCCTTCATAATATACGTCTCCGCCTAAAGCATCGAGCGTTGTCCAGGGGTTACCTGCTCCCAGAGTCGACCACAAAGACTCATAGGCACCATTGACAGCAACTTCAACAGCTGCAGTCGATACCAAAGCAGCATCATTCGACAGCTGTCCTTCGTTGCGAACATCGAGTACACTACTACAAGACCATAAAGTACTTGTGGCTACAATTCCTACAGCAATGATAAAGCGCTGAAAGATAGATTTATTTCGTTGGATATTCATAATTCAGTATGGAATATTGTTATCAAAATTATAGTCGATTCTCTTTATCAGAAATCAAGATTAACACCAAAAGAAATGGTTTTTGCTTGCGGAGGCGCCAAATATGTTACTGACTGATTACCATTTCGTTGCTGGTCATTACCATGGTCACGAACCAATTCAGGATCCCAACCAGGGAAATTGTTATACAGCAATGCAGGATTGATAGCTGTAACATAAACACGGAGTCTTGATACACCCCAATCTTGGGTAATACTTGTAGGCAGGGTATATCCGAGCGTCACATTGCGCAAACGGATGAATGAGCCATCATAAATAAAGCGATCTGTATTAATATCACGATTATCACTTAAAGAGAGCCGGGGCACATCGGTAACATCACCGGGTTTTTGCCAACGATCTAATGTTTTTGTCATTTGATTCCAACCAAATCCAATATTGCCGACTAAACGCTTGCCCGCATCGTCATAGATTTTATTGCCAAAGGAAAAGTTGATCAATATACTTAAGTCAAAGTTTTTCCAACGGAAGTTGTTGGTGAACCCACCAAAGAAATCAGGATAGTTCTTACCGGTTGGTACACGCCATGCCGCACTCCAAGGCAGTGGATTACCTTGAGCATCACGAGCAACCTCAAGATCAACACCTGCTCCATTCAAACCATTTTGAACAACGCCATCCACTGTTCTTGGTCGGTAATATAGCGGAGCACCTGTAGCTGGATCAACACCGGCTGAACGAACAATAAAAAATGTTGCAAAAGGATAACCTACAATTGCACGTGTTTCACCGAAACCTAAATCAATAGCATCAGGACTTGTTGTTGAGCCAAGATTATCAATTCTGTTCGTGTTAAATGTGATATTAAAATCACTTGACCATTCAAACTCGCCAGAGAAATTAAATGAACGAATATTGAACTCGACCCCTTGATTTGTCATCTGACCAATATTGCGAATGATCGATTGGAAACCCGATGATCCGGGTACACGCTCATTCAACAACATATCTTTACTTACACGATTATAGTAGTTAACCGAACCCGTGATTCGATCAGAAAGTAAACCAAAATCAAGAGCAATATCAAGCTGGCTGGACGTTTCCCAAGACAGATCGGTATTAGCAAGCTGAGATGGTCGCACACCCGGCTGGTTATTATAATTTGCTCCGGGAGCAAATGTACCTTGCCATGTAAAATTACCGATCTCTGCATTACCTGCGATACCATAACTTGTTCTCAGCTTTAAGAATGTTACTACTTCATTACCTTTCAAAAAGTCCTCTTCTGAAACGATCCATCCAAGAGATGCCGCGGGGAATGTACCATAGCGATTATTTTGTCCAAAACGAGATGAACCATCAGAACGTACACTCACTTCAGCAAGGTAGCGATTCATAAATTTATAACTTAACCGACCGAAGTAAGACAAGAAACCAAATTCGGTTTGAAAAGCATAACCATTTCTTACTGCCGCTGCTTGAGGTGTCTGAAAGTATGAATTCGGGAAATTGATACCAGATGTACCAACATCACGTTGCTCAGAGCGCTGAACGGACATG
>DHLT01000055.1:5186-6713 GCA_002405405.1 Ignavibacteria bacterium UBA4661
GCCTTAACACGACGGTCTTCTGCAGATGGTATGGCAGACAATAATTCCGGAGTGAATCGATCCTCTCGAAGATTCAACAAATCCAAACCAATTTCAGTTCTGAAACGTAACCCTTCAATAATATTCAACTGGAGGTAACCATTCGTTAATGTTCTCCAAGTTGTTGCAATGAACTTTCTATTGTCAAGATCGGCAACAGGATTCAAACCTGTTTGTGACTCCCAATATGTACCATCAGTATTATAAATTGGGAAAATCGGTAAAGCAGAACTTACAGCTGTACCGATACCACCCGCCCACGCAGAATTAATACGATTATTAACCGCACGTGAAATAGAAAAACTACCACCGAACTCAAGTACTTTTCCAACTTTTTGATCGATAGTCAAGCGAGAATTCAATCGAGTGTAATCATTTCCTACTATAAAACCTTTCTCATCACGGTAAGTAGTATTGAAGTAATACCGTGTACTTGCCGCCGAATCATTTGACGAACCACTTACTGATGCAGTAGCCTCTGAAACATATCCGGTACGAAGTACAGCATCAAGCCAATTTGTATTTGCGGCAGTTTGTCTTGTAAATCCACGTGGCAATACTGTTGTCGTAGGATTTGGACGTGTTCCTTGAAATCTATTCGCAGCCCACGCATCATTTGACGATGCTTCGAAGTATAAGTCAATCCATTGATCGCGTGACACGAGCGGAAGACGATTTGTTTCGTTGATAATACCACGATACATGCTAGCACTTACTTTTGCTGTTCCCTTCTGTCCACGTTTAGTTGTGATCAAAACCACACCATTAGCCCCACGGGAACCATAGATCGCGGTAGCAGCAGCATCTTTTAAGATATCCATTGACTCAATATCATTTGGATTTATATCAGACAACGCATTGACATTGCTTGCAATACTGTTAGAACCAAAATCACCGGTTGTCATTGGAATACCATCAATAACGAAGAGTGGTTGTGTGTTAGCGGTAATAGAACCGACTCCGCGTACACGAACAGTTGTTGCAGAGCCAGCCATACCATTTGACTGGACAATCTGCACACCAGACACACGCCCCTGCATCGTTGTCTCAAGTGAAGGTGTTGGCACATTAACTATTTCCTCGGTTTTTACCGTTGAGTAGGCACCGGTGAGATCACGTTTTTGTGTCGAACCATATCCAACAACAACAGCCTCTTCAAGCAACAATAGATCCTCACTCAACTGAATATCCTTCGTGATATCTCCGCCGGATAAAGAAACTTTCTCAGATTTGGTTTTATATCCCAAAATAGAGGCAGTAATCTCATATGCACCCGAAGGTACATTTTGAATGACGTATTTACCTTCTTTATCAACAAAAGAGCCGAGTACTTTTCCGTTTACTTTCAGACGAACAGATGCACCAAAAAGAGGTATCCCTGATTTGCTATCGGTTACACGTCCCAAAATACGCGATGTTTGCGCAACAAGATTACTCTGCGCTACACAACACATCATCAGGAACAACGCACACCAAACTTGCACATGA
>DHLT01000198.1 GCA_002405405.1 Ignavibacteria bacterium UBA4661
ACCTATCGTTGCCTTTTTAGTTTGTAAGAATTTTTTACTCAGCCGAAGAGTTACCTTGCATTTTCAATTTTACGTGTAATTGTTTTTCCACCGGTTTGAATGCGACAAAGATAATTTCCCGGCGCGATACCATCAGTTTCGACAGTCAAGGTCTGTTCACCGGCATTCATTGTTTGATTATTGACAATGGTCAGAATTTCTTTGCCGGAAACATCATAGAGTTTGGCTGAAACCGGTCCTGACTCTTTCAACTGAAAGCGGACATGAGCAAGTTGGATCGCCGGATTGGGAAAGACTGAGTTGTTGTCAATGTTGAGTACATCATTCGGTGTCTGTGGATCGAAAGGTGCAGGGAGAGAACCGTTCTGAGTGTTGACCCTTTTGCCATCCCACAGTAAAAAGCGTGCCGCAACAAACTTTTTCATGAGGTCTTGCATTTGCTCGGGATTGCCTCCGCCCATACGGTTCATCATTTTGCCACGCAGAGCTTTACGCCAGCCACCATGATGATTCGTGTCGGGTGCAGGCAGATTATGTTTCGCTCTCCAGTCTGCAAGAATGTTTTCAGTTGCTTCTTGCCACTCATTGCGTTTCGATTTCATGCTTTCACCAATGCTTGCCAATGTCGAGGTATGAGCAGACGCGATAGGTTTGACTTCCTTCATTAAGGCAATTTCTTTTTGCCGAAACTCTTTCATGAATGATGGAGGTGTTGGGCGATGACCTTGTGCCATGTGCATAGGACGACGAGCGTGATCGGTTGGTCTATTGGCTTTCAAAGAATCTCTTAAAGCTTGCTGAAGAGCATTTTGTTGTGCACGAAGAGCATTCAAGTCGGCAAGTTCTTTTGCAGAAAGCTGTGCGTCAAAGCGTGCTTTCATAGCTTGTAATGTTGGAAGAATTGTTCCGGTACGATATGCTTGTAGAGCCGCTTGCAGTTCTTTGCGGGCAGCAGAGTCCGGACGTGTACGTGCCGTTTGGGCGACAAGAGGTCGAGCTAAAGCCAGCGCAAGTATCAGACAGAATGATACATGAGCAAAAGAGCGAAGAGTTGAAGTGTATTGCATGGCAGAGTATCCTTTGATAAAAAATCCGAACAAAGAAAGTGAGATGTGCAGAGTCTTATACGTCTTGTTGTGTGTTCGCGCTAACACGTCTTTGATGAAGACGACCAAGGAAAAGTTTTAATGCAGCACACAATTTTTTTGTTCTGATGATGTAAAATGGAATTTTTATGCTCCTTTCAGCTTGTCAAGCAAAGCGGTGAGTTGTTGAGCTTCGGCTTTGGTGAGTGTGCGAGCATAGCTGTAGGATGATGATTCATTAGCATCGATAGCCTCAAGGAGTTTTAGTCCTTTTTTAGTAATGACAACATCAACGCGCCGTTTGTCTTCGGCGCAAACTTTTTTGGCGACATAGTCTTTGGCAACAAGGCGCTCAACAATACGAGAGGTATCGGAAGCACGATCAAGCATACGATCGCGGATGTCGCTGGTAGAGAGTGCTGTGGGTGAAGAGCCGCGTAGGATACGTAACACATTGTATTGTTGTGGTGTGAGGTCGAACTCTGCAAAACGTTCTTGGGCTTGCGCATTGATCCATGCCCCAGTATGCATGAGATTAACAACCATGCGTTCCCATTCGTTACGAAAAGGTTTGGTTTGTTTGATGTTATCTTCAATAGCCATGATACTTGCCTAAAAAGTATATTCGATGAGTGTGGTTATGACAGAATGATTTTTGATATGATATATTCTCCTGAAATAAAAACTGCCATTCTGTTGGAAGCACAAGAATGGCAGTTGTCTTTTTTGTGCGTATGCTATTACGCAGCAACTTTCTGCATTTGAATACTCAACACAAGGCGAACATCATCGCTAACAACGATACCGCCTGCTTCGGTAACAGCAGACCAATTCAGGTTGAAATGTTTGCGATTGATAGTGCCGGTAATTTCAAAACCTGCTTTGGTATTGCCATAAAAATCAACCATTGTGCCGCCATACTCAACATCGAGTTCGATAGATTTTGTTACATCACGGATTGTGAAATCACCGGTCAATTTGAAATGGTTTTTACTGACAGGTGTAATACCTGTTGAGGTGAACGAAAGAGTCGGAAATGCTTCGGCATTGAAGAAGTCATCGCTTTTTAAGTGACCGTCACGTTGCTCATTGCCGGTGTTAATGCTGGCAATGTCGGCAGAGAATTGTACAACGGCATCGCTGAAATCAGGAGCATCGGCTTGCATTGTTGCTTGATAGGAACCAAATGTTCCTGTAACGGTTGCAATCATAAGGTGCTTGACTTTGAAGGTAACTTCGCTGTGAAGCGGATCGACTGTCCATTGGGTTGTTGGCATGAGAACCTCCGAAAAAATAATAAAATGATGAAGTAGTAGATTCAATGCAAAGTTAATGTTTGAACATCAATGTTGCAACAATAATTTTTTTAAATATTATTTTTCCTCTTATTTTTGTTGCAGTATGTTGTTTTTCTCATTTACATGGAGTAGGATACAATGTACACCTATACACTCCAAATTTCCGGTATGACCTGTGGCGGTTGCGTAGCAACAGTGCAACGGCTCTTGCTTGCTGTGCGCGATACCGTATCGGCAGAAATTGATTTGGTAAGCGCGACAGCAAAAATGCGTACTGTTCGTGCTATTGACCGTGAAGAGATAACTCGCGCATTCGCAGGACACAGTAAATATGCTCTCGTTGCGTTTGAAGAGCTGAGCGAAGAAGTCGTATCATTGCCCATATTGCCGATACTTACGCCATCTGCCGAATCGGTGAAATCAATGAGCGATACGCCTGAACACACGCGCTCATGGTTCAATACCTACAAACCTGTACTTCTCATTTTTGCGCTTGTAGGAACAGTATCGCTGATTCTCGGTGTTGAACAAGGCATGTTCTCATGGATGACATTCCTGCGTGTCTTTATGGCGGGTTTCTTCTTGGTGTTTTCATTTTTTAAACTCTTGGATATTTCAGCTTTTGCCGAGAGCTATGCCATGTACGATATCGTTGCCAAACGTTTTCCTGTATGGGGAAAAATGTATCCCTTTGTTGAACTCGGTTTGGGTCTTGCTTTTGTGGCAGATATTGCGCCGGTAGCGATGAATTGGATAACGCTCATCGTCATGTCCGTTAGTATCGTTGGCGTTTTACAACAAGTGCTGAACAAACGTGCTATTCGGTGTGCATGCTTGGGAACAGTATTTCAACTACCGATGAGTACGATTACGATTATTGAAGATGGCTTAATGATTGTCATGAGCATTGGAATGATTATATTGCATTCATGAAATTCTCTCGTGTCATATCGTTCTTCGTTCTCTGCGTCCTTGTGATAGCACAAGTGGGTATTCCTGTCGTGTCGCATTGGTGTGGTGGCTTAGTGCAGGAGCGTTCGCTTGTTGCGAATGCGTCTTGCTGTTGCAATGAGGATGATTCCTCTGCAATCGATGATACCATGATGATGAATGACGACGACTCGCCCTGCTGCCATGCCGACACCGATATTGCCCGTGCGGATTTCTCCGATCATGTTCTGCCAATACCACAAACAGTACCTGAAGCTCTGTGTGTTGATGTCGTAGCATTCTTCTGCAATACAACACTCTTTGTTGAGAATCCTTTGCTTCCTACGGCTTTTACCGAATCTGCTCCACCCGATATTTCCCAGCCTACACCTGCGCTCTTGAGTGTGTTTCGTATTTGAGAAAAAGTAATTCTCTGCATCGTTCTGCTTGTTGTAAGCAGGACATAGAATTTCTTTTTTTCTTTTTACGAATCCATTATCAGGAATTTCTTTATGCGAATCCTCAGTTTTCTTTCGATTCTTTGTGCATCGATTATTCTTCATGCAGAACAACTTGTTGCACAACATGAACAACATCAATCAACTCATCAATCAACAAAACAATCAACTCAACAATCAACTCAACAATCAGCAAGTCAAGCGCGTACTCTGCATGGCATTGTGCGTGAAATTGTCAGCGAAGGCGGCACAAAAATAACTCGACCTTTGGTGGGTGCGACCGTGCAGTGGCTTGGCACAACCAAAGGTGCTGTAACGAAAGCCGATGGTACATTTTTAATCTACCACACGGCTGAAACACGTCGCTTGATCGTGAGTTTTATCGGCTACAAACGTGATACCATTACGATTGCGCCCGACCAAGAACATATCGACATTGTCCTGAAAAATGAACTCACTCTTTCGGCAGTTGAAGTAGAAGGATCAAACACGGTTACGATTACCAATGTTACCGCCAAAACTGAAAAGTTGACTGCACAAACACTCGAAAAATCCGCGTGCTGTTCGCTGTCGGAAGCATTTGAAAAAAGTGCTTCGGTGGAGGTGTCGTACAGCGATGGTGCAAGCGGTGCGCGACAAATCACGCTCTTGGGTTTGCGGAGTATCTACTCGCAAATGCTCATCGAAAATGTGCCGACGCATCGTGGTTTGGGCAGTGTATATGCAACCGATATGGTGCCGGGTCCATTTTTGGAATCGATTAGTATTTCCAAAGGTGCGGCAAGTGTTACGACCGGGCATGAGGGCATGACGGGGCTTATTAATTTGGAGTACAAACAATCTGATGCAGTTGAACCGCTTTTTGTGAATCTGTATGCGAATCATCTAGGCAGATACGAAGCAAATGCGCTGGCAACGCAACAGTGGAGTGATGAGTTTTCCTCTGCCATTATGCTGCATGGCAGAACCTTCAAAACGCGGCGCGATCAAAATGGTGATGGTTTTTTGGATATGCCGCTCTTCGATCAATTTAACACCACCGCACGAGTGCGCTTTAGCACTGAACACATTGAACTGCAGGGCTTTGTGCGTGCTATCCGTGATACCCGCGAGAGTGGTCAATTCAACACCGAAACACATCAGTACAGTGTGCCGCATTTTGCGATTAATACACGCACTGAACGCTATGAATTTTACACCAAAATGGGCTTATTGAATCCTTTTGACGGTGCATTCAAGAGTATTGCACTCATTGTTTCCGGTTCGCAACACCGCCTGAATCTTCGTGCGGGCGCAGATCGTTTTACGGAAGATAATATCGTTCCCTTTTACTTTATTCTGGGGCATGGCGATGATGACTATGTGCAGAACCGTGTGTATGCGGGCTATCAAGGCAGTCTTTCTGCGCGACTTATTGCCGTGAAAGAATTCGATGATGAAAGCAAGCTCACCTTTGGTCTATCGAATACGTTTGATAATATCACCGATCAACTGGCTTTGCAACAATGGGGCATTCACAGCCGTGATTCTGCTTTGTATGGTGGTTCACGCCAAGAAAATGTGTTTGGTGCTTTTGCCGAATATGCGTTTTCACCGATGGAGAATATGAATGTGGTTGGTGGCATCCGTGCGGATTATCATTCGCTATTTGGCACAACGCTCACGCCACGACTCCATGCACGCTATAATTTCTCCGAAACAACAACACTTCGTGCTTCGGCAGGCAGTGGGTGGCGTTCGGCAGTGGTGATTGGTGAAAATGTTTCTGCATGGATGAATAATCGTAGAATCCAAATGGATAGCGCTATTCGCCCCGAACGCTCATGGAATTATGGCATTTCGTTCACAACAGCAGTGAGTCTTTGGGGATTACCTCTGAGCATTGATGCAGAATTCTACCGCACAGAGTTCAGCAATCAGGTGGTTGCCGATATGGATCGCAGTGCGCGGGTGTTGGCATTGGGGAATCTGCAAGGGGAATCTTTCTCGAATTCTGCTATGCTCCAACTTGGAACAACATTCTTTGATCGTCTTGAATTCAATTTTGCCTATCGCTACATCGATGCTCGTACCGCGACCGGTATTGGCACAACAGGTACCGGAATGCAAGCATTGCGCGACCGTATGCTTATCAGTCCGCACCGTATACTTTCTACGGCAAGCTATGCTACTGAAGATAAAGGGTGGCAATTTGATGCAACGGTGTCGTACAACAGCAGTGGACGTATTCCTTCGACAGAAGACAATCCGACCGCGCATCAAATTGCTGATCGTTTTGAGGGATACACACTGATCAGCGGACAGATCACGAAGCGGTTTGGATCATTCGACTTGTATGTCGGCGTGGAGAATGCACTCAATACGGTTGCCGTGAATCATATTATCAGCGGACATAATCCGTGGATGTTTCATTACGAAGCGGGATTAGCGGCAGGACCTTTTGACAACCGTACCTTCTACACAGGTATCCGTTGGCGGTGGTAGATGTTGCAAGAATTATCGGGTGTGATAGTCTTTAAGTCTCATTGGTATTGTTTGCTGAAATGTTGAGGATGACGTATGTTGGAGCATCTTCTTCTAATTTGTCATTGTAATGCATATGCGTCGGATCCTATGTTTACTTCTTGTCCTTTGCTTTGGTATGTTCTGTTCATGTCACAAAGCTATCGACTCGGATATGTCGGGTGCATATCGAATCACGAAAAAAATTCAGTATAACAATGTCAGTGTTGACGTGGTGATCGATAAACCTATGAATAATGATGTTGATGTGTTGGTTGTGTATCATGGCACGGTTTTCTTTGATAATAAAATTTTAGAAGCAGCATTCACCGCACTTGATAATTTCAAGCGCATTCTTGATCGCAAAAATATGATGATTGTGAGTGTTGCCTATCCGGAGGAAAATCTTCTCATGGGAGATAATCTTCCTCATGCAGAAGCCGGTTTTTTGTGGGTGAAGCATCGTGCAAGTCAGGATCTCGGTATTACGGTTAAGAAGATATTCTTAGGTGGACATTCTCAAGGGGGATATTTGGTAACACGACTAAACACGATGCACCAAACCCAGGGTGTGATTGCTAATGGTCCGGGTCCTTTCAATTTGGTCTATCGTTGTCAGTTGGAGGAGAATGGTCAGGCGCCTAGTACCGTTACGTGTTCCATGTTGCGTGATACTTATGGATCAACAACAGCGAATGCTTCGGCATATTTTCAGCGATCACTACTGAATTTTACGCAGGGGTATTTGTCTGATATTTTGTTTGTGCAGGGTATGAATGACAGCCCTATCCAGCTTGCTTCATGGTCTCAGTTCAAGGAGCAGGTTCTTCGATGCTCATCTTGTCGTGGTCGTCAGTTCTTGGAAGTACCCAATTTTGGACATACTGCTCTGTTTGATAGTCCACGAGCACAAGCCGAATTTAATCAGTTTATAAATTCTCGATAGGACTTCATATGGTAGCGACTGCTGCCCGACACAGTCTGTTGTCATCTGCATGAACTTTCTTCGCGTATATGTTGAACTCCTCAGTGTTCTTGGTGTGGAAGCAACCACCCATGCAGTATCGCTTTAGCTTCATCGGAGAGTGGCAAACTTTTACCGGTTTCTGCATCAACGTGGACGATCACTGTTTCCGCTTCGGCAACACACTGTTCATTCTGCACAAGTTGTTGCATGATCCGTATAGAACTCTTGCCGATGTGTAGGAGACCGGTGCCAATATCAATCGTGCCAGGCCAGCGAATCTCTTTTTTGAAATCAAGTTTGAGTGATGCAATGACAAAGCTCCCTTGGGCGCTATGCAGGGGACATGAGGCATTGTACAAGAGTTCAACCCGTCCCGTTTCCAAAAAAGAAGAGAACACCGCATTATTGACATGTCCTTGTCGGTCTGTATCCGAGTATCGGATTTTATCAGTTGTTTTCAGAGGAAAAACATCGAAATGAAAGGTACTCATGGTGCAAACAAGAAAATCGAAGAGAAAAACAATACATGCGAGGACGCACGACAGAGTTAAGAATAATGATAGCAATCTACGTGTTGTTAACAAATGTAGAGCAATGCTGCCGCATGAAATTCGTAATGCTATGAATAGCAAAGAGAGCTTTTGTGGATAGAGTCTTTTCCACTATCAATCTATAAGTAAGGAGTACCGATGCGGATTCATAATCCGTTCTGTGTGATGTGGCAATAGTTTTTTGTCTGTCTATCAAAGAGCATGGTATAAAAAGTAGCATAGTAGATCGTTATGATATCTGTCATAACGTTAATCCCGAAAGTTGGCGTAGATTTGCAACCCTCATGTGTCCTCGTCCACTATTCGATGTTGTATGAAACGCATTGGTTTGTATGCCAACATTGCAAAGCCCGAAGCTGTCAAGTGGGCTGAGCGTGCCGCCCGATTCCTTACTGCCGAGAAAGCATGCTTTTGTGTGCAAAGTGATATCGCCGCACTCTTTGAGGAAGGGTTCGCCAAGCTGTTGTGTTATGACAAAGATGAGTATGCTGCCGATTTACGCGAATCACGCTCGGAGAAATCGGACAAAGCCGAACGGAAATTTTCGGGTTTGGTGCTGGATCTTGA
>DHLT01000048.1:0-1799 GCA_002405405.1 Ignavibacteria bacterium UBA4661
CAAATAATTCTGCATATCGCGCACATTACCCCGTTGAATTTTCTCAACTAAGGTGCTACTCGTGGCAGGATTGTTGACGGCAACATTGACGGTATATGTTCGCTTGCAGCCCTGCGGATCAGGTTGCTCCTCATCGAAGACAATGAGACCGCGCTGGCTGACATTGATGGGTTCAGATACTGCCGAAGGCTTCATAAATACTAAAAGGGTTGCGACTTGCTCTTCAAGTTCTTTTTGCCGCTTGAAGAAAAGTTCTTCTGCTTCATCACGCTCGACAATGATAATGAGTAATTCCAATATCACAGCGAGGTACAGCACGAAATAGACTTTTGATGATGATGATTTTGACATATACTTCCTGAAGAAAATTTCTAAAAATCTGTACGAAAATCTCCACAGTAAATCTCTACGAAGAGAATACGTGTACATATTGGCTCGTCATTTATAGTGGCTTCGACACGGAGCGAGCTGTATCCATACTTTCACGCATGATGTCCATCATCACCTGGCGAATGAGGGCTTCGGGAATATGAACACTGCCTTGATCACTCACCACCATCGTTCCCTCCGGCACAGCAATAATTGGTGGTGTAGCAATCAATGGTTGCCCAATCGAAGCTGAATGTTCCTGATTATGAACAATCAAATCTTCGTTGTCTTCCGGTGTGAAATACAGCGTAATTCCCAACAACATGAGCAAACAAAATTCCAAGCTAATTGCAGCAAGCACGGGCGTAGGCTGGGTTGGTGGGATAATTTTCAATCCTCGCAAGCCGATCACACCAATGAGTATTGCCGCACCGATGTATGCAAGACCACTGACATCATTGCTATAACGATGCGTAAAATATCGGCGCATAAAGTAATTGCACTTACTCAATCCACTCCAAGCTCGCTCATAGAAATTCGCATCACCATAATGCTCTGCAAGCGATGCTACATGCGCCGACACCAAACCATAACGTGGCGAGAGAAAACCTGACAAAACAAGTGCCATAGCCAGTCCTGAGAAAAACGACAACATGCCGAGCGCTACATGTACATTGATGCGAATATCTTCGCCAGTACAGCTCAAGCCAGGCGCGCGCAACAGCCATGCAAAACCATTGGAAACGCCTGCTGAAAAGGGGGCACTTTTGCTTGAAGCATTAACAAGCAAAGTCTGCACATCCATACCATGAAAAATAGACGAAAGAAGCAGTGATTGCGCACCTGCAAGAAGTCCGAAGTGAATCGGCACGGAAAAAACAAGAGCAAGAATCCCAACAAGTACGGCGTGGGTTGAATAGGCACAAGTATAGGCACTCGCTTTCATTAATGATTGCATAAAGCAACTCCTCTGATAAAAAGTATAAAGAAAACCGATGATCGTGTATGAATTATGCGAACCATCAGAAGGTATCCTTGAGGTCTATCTACTCTCTCCTTGAATGCGTAAAAAAATTATTCTCAGCTAGGCGGCATTGATTTTTTGATCGACACAAATCCCTTCTTCTATGGCTTAGTATCATTCTTCCGCTCCACAGAAGAAGGGATATCTTCTCAATTCTGCTTGTTATTTGTTAGCGTAAGAGTTTTGAGGACGGTGTTGCTGTATTGCCTGCATACTTGCTTTTCGCTTACCAACATGAAAGTAATATGCTCCCTGCTCCATGCGTTGATACACGGGATGATAGTACTCGTATTCAAACCACACCTTATCGCCTTTGGCAAGATTCGGTGTCGTTGTTATGGTAGCGATGTTGTTGTGTACTGATATAACTTGTTTCTCGCACTTTTTGGGATTATCCCTGTTTTGC
>DHLT01000048.1:1926-10187 GCA_002405405.1 Ignavibacteria bacterium UBA4661
TGGGATTATCCCTGTTTTGCACCCAGCGCACATTGATACAAGAATCAGGCATAAGAAAACGAATCGTTACTTCTTTACCATGCTCCAACCACTCTGTTTGCGGAGCAATAAGCATGGCTTTGTAGCTACGAGTAAGGGTTGATGGTGCTTTGCGGAAAGAAATACCCACATCAGCAACAGGATGCCATTCTGCATTCTTTATGAGGGTTTTCCTACGTTGCTTCTGTTGCCGTGCTAAAGCAAGAGTATCATAGCCATACACAGTACAGGTGTATTCACCCAGCGTTGGAGCGCGCAGTGTTACGGTAAAAATGCCGTCCTTGACTTCCTCCTTTATCGCATCAAGAAGTTCGATTTGCAAATTATTCGAGAATGAAATGTTGTACGTATAATGCGGTCGTGTGGTGAATTGTAGCGTAATGACTGAATCGGCGATAATCATTGTTGAGTCTGCATGACCAAGAAGTTGGATGTTACTCTGTAATTGCCGATTGCAGTGATACTGACTTTTCACATGGGGGATTGTATCCCCTACAACCACTACTTTTTGGGCAATGAATTCTTCTGGCGCAATCATCGCATTTGTGTCGGTAGAATATCTATTTCTTTCTTTAACAAAACGGTAAAGCGATAAGCTATACAGTCCTTGCTCCGGGAAATGCACTTTGAATGACTGACGAAACATCTTTTGCGTAGCGGACACCATATCGACTACTTTATCGGTGCTGTGATTATATACCAAAATGTAATAGTCTATCGAACCAAGATCATTTTTATAAGGCGCAAGAATATCAATCGGAATAGTTTCTTTCGATTGGAAATATGAACGCTCCTCCATCTGCACTTTGAAGTCGAGTGCGATACCTGCACCATACGGCACAAAACGGAGCATACGGTCAGCATGATGCAAGGGTTTTGCTTGCAGATAGTCCTCGATATTCTTGTAATGATGAATATCCGACACAAGTTCGGGATCGCGTAAGAAATAGGAGGAGTAAGATACAGGAACAATACTGTCAGTTCCCTCGTATCGAGCCATTCTTACTCCCCATGTCGGATCACAGAAATATCGTCGTCCGTCAAGAATAACATGATTCCACACATGACTCACACGCTCCAAACCACCAACACTGAGTGGTTTGTATCGCATTGGGCAAGAAGTTGTTCCGCGGACGATGCGAGATTGAACACCAGCATAAAAGCACATTTCATCAAACATACGGGCATAGCCACCACATACTGTTGTACGTGTCCGAAGCACCTTGCTTGGCTCGACCTCTGCCTCGTACTCGCAATCATCATAGACTTTTTTGTCGTACGTCAGATTGAGATTCATCCATCGAAATATCGCCCAGACTTTTTCGTAATCGTTTCGCGCTGGAGCAATCACCGTGTAGGTCAAATCCTCAACCGAACGAAAAGACTTTTTACCTAATGCACGAAGACAAGTATCTATGGCAAAAAATCGAATTTTCTTGAACACACTATCTTCTGGTAGTGGTAGCGATTGTACACGATCTTGTTCGAGATCAGGTGGAAAGATATTACTGCGTTTATTCCGATCATACAGTGGGGGCGATTTCTTCATTGGTACTTGTGTCGAAGGCACACTGCGTACTGTTGGTGTTGTGGTTTTTATCATGTGTTGTCCGTATGCTTGCGGTGTACACCAAAGAGCAAGAATAACATAGACTATGCGTGCCAAAGCACTTGTTGTTTGGAGCATTGTTCGTGTTTGCGAGTATTGTGTCATGAGTTCCTTAACGTGAGTTCAAGAAAAAACCATTGAAGAAGAACCTGAGAATCAATACTCGATAGAGATGCTCCGAAGATGTTATACAAAAAGAGAAGTATACTAATGACTGATATATACCAAAAACAAGACGATACTTTTAGGATGTGGATAGTGTTACAATGATTTTTATGCCAAAAAATAAATCATTGATTTTTCCTTAAAAAACCTGCATGACAAGTTTTTATGCGGTTGTTGTAGTGTCTGACTTGTACGATAATCATACATTGTCAAATAACCTCGGACACTCTTTTCTTTCTCTGTGTGTTTGTAGGATAAGGTAGGGTGCTTTTGCGTAGTTTTGTGCGTTTGTTGCACACTATTATAGTGTACAGCGACCCTTCATCATTGTTTTTGTTTGTTTATTTCTGCCGATGACTCTTGATTCCATTCTCAAACCTGTCGCACCCTATCTTGATGAGTTCGATGCGGTCTTCAAGCAACAAATGAAGTCGAATGTGATGCTTCTCGACACTGTCGTAAAGTATATCATCAAGCAACGCGGCAAGCGCGTTCGTCCCGCATTAGTTTTGCTGTGTGCCGCTGTATGTGGTGGCACAGTTCCCCACCGCGCATACATAGGCGCGTCGATGGTGGAGTTACTCCACACAGCAGCTCTTGTGCATGATGATGTCGTTGATGAGGCAAATGAGCGACGTGGTATGCTATCGATCAACGCCGTCTGGAAGAATAAAGTTGCCGTCTTGGTAGGTGACTATCTTCTCTCCCGCGGCTTACTAGTCTCAGTAGATAATACTGAATTCGAGTTTCTGCGTATTACCAGCAATGCAGTACGGAGAATGAGTGAAGGGGAACTTCTTCAAATTCAAAAATCTCGTCAGCTTGATATTGATGAAGAAACATATTTTCGGATCATTTCTGATAAAACTGCATCGCTGATGTCCACTTGCTGTGAAATTGGTGCTGTTAGTGCATCAGATAATCCTGACCATCGCACTGCACTCCGTGATTATGGTGAACTTGTAGGTAATGCATTTCAAATCCGTGATGATGTTTTTGATTATGTCAGTAAAGGGAGTATCATCGGCAAACCTGTCGGCAATGATGTACAAGAGAAGAAAATCACTCTGCCGTTGATTTACGCACTCCGTACTGCTGACAAAAAAGAAGCAAAACGTATTATCAAATTGATTAAGTCTTCGCCGGACAAAGCAGAAGTAAAACAGATAGTAGAATTTGTTCGAGCACATGGTGGTTTAGATTATGCTACAAATCGCGCCGAAGAACTGATTGTACAGGCAAAACATAAACTTGATATTTTTGATCACTCAGCGGCAAAACAGTCACTGATTGATTTTGCTGATTTCGTCGTACAGCGTGCATTATAGTTTTCATAACAGTAACACAGACACTTCATTTCATCACATTGTCGAATATACTCGTATGCACTATTGCATCTCTTTTTGCGTAACGCGTATCATGGTGAGCATGTCGCTATTTGCTCTTCTTATACCATCTT
Organism: Ignavibacteria bacterium UBA4661; assembly: GCA_002405405.1. Lineage (GTDB taxonomy): Bacteria > Bacteroidota > Ignavibacteria > Kapaibacteriales > UBA4661 > UBA4661. The sequence continues at coordinate 5,199 of DHLT01000048.1, forward strand.
TGAGCTTTTCACAAAGCAAAGAAAAGAACATTGTACCCAACACTGTTATTGTAAAATTTACCTCAGACGCACTGCGAATTAAAGAATTACGCGAGGGCAATACTAACTCCCTGCCACAAGAATTGCAGTCATTACTTGGCATCTATACGCTTACACCATATATCGAAAATGCTTTGATTCAAGGTGTGCGCCAACATTTTGCAGGGCGCGATGGCGAAGAGCTGATCGGCATTAATCTCGCTGAATCAATTGAACGCATCATGGTGATACGTTACAGCACCAATCTTGCACCTCAATATGTGGCACGCAAAATTTCTTCCCTGCGTGGAGTTGCTTATGCTGAACCTATGCCACATCATACTATCGTTTTCACGCCCAATGATCCACTTGTTTCACAACAATATCATTTGAATTTGATCCGTGCTTTAGATGCGTGGGATATTGCAAGTTCGACAGCCAATATAGCTGTAGGTGTTATTGATTCTGGATTTGATTATACTCACCAAGACTTATCTGCTAATGCTTTTACCAATGCAGGAGAAACAGGTACAGATACACAAGGACGTGACAAGCGCACCAATGGTGTTGATGATGATAATAATGGCTTTGTTGATGATTGGCGCGGATGGGATTTTATCGGTGCGAGCACATCATCTCCAACCCCGGATAATGATCCCCGCCCGGGTAACCCACATGGTACTCATGTTGCCGGTATTCTTGGTGCCGTCATTAATAATGGTATTGGTATCGCCGGTGTTGCGCGCTCGGTACGAATTATGGGAATGAAATGTGGTAGTGATCCTGTCAATGATCGAGATATTTTTTTTGGCTTTAATGCTATTCTCTATGCGGCAACAATGCGCATGGCAGTGATTAACTGTAGTTGGGGCAGTAGTACCTATGCACGCTCTGAACAAGAAATTATCTCTACTGCTACTCGTATGGGTTCGCTTGTTATTTGTGCCGCAGGCAATGATAACACCGATGCCCCATTTTATCCTGCCATGTATGAGGGTGCTATGTCAATTACTTCTCTTACAAGTGCTGATGAAAAATCATCTTTTTCAAATTTTAATGTCGCGGCAAAACTTGCAATGCCGGGTTCGAGCATTTTTTCTACCTATCCAAACAACCAGTATCAATTCTTAAGTGGCACATCGATGGCAAGTCCCGTTGCAGCAGGTCTTGCAGCAATGGTGCGTGCCCGATTTCCAAATTATACTCCTGCTCAGGTTATCGCTCATTTGCAAGCAACAGCTGATCCTATCTACACTATTGGTATTAATCCGGGCTTTGTCGATCGACTTGGCGCAGGGCGTGGAAATGCTCTCCGTGCACTGAGTACACCTACGGCAAACCTCAAGCGTATGAGTGTTGTCAAATATCGAGTTGTTGATGCAGGTGGCGATGGGATTCTCGATCCGGGCGAACGTGCGCAAATTTTTCTGACCGTACGTAACCAACTTTCTGCTGTGAATGCTGCGCGTGCCGTTATTGAAAGTCCTTTTTCTATCGCTGTTGCCCCTTCACAAACAACCCCCACGACTATTGGTGATTTTGCAGCTAATGAAGAACGTGAAATCACGACTTCTTTCGGCATTACGATTTCCTCATCCGCACCGGAAAATGGTTCAATCCAAGTGGTTGTACGTTTTACTGATGCCAGTGGATCGGTTGGCTCTGATGCCTTGATTCTGCCGGTTAATCCCACTTTTCGTACACTAGACTCGAACAATATTACCGTAACGATCAACAGTGAGGCTAATATTGGTTTTAATGATTTCCCAGATAACCTTCAAGGCGAAGGCTTCAGCTATCGTAAAGGTGATAATTTATTGTACGAAGGTGCACTGATTGTCGGTACGACCGCTGACACATTATCAGATAATGCCCGTAGTTCAGGCGGAGCAACACGCAATACCGATTTCAAAAAAACATCGGTTATTCGCTTGCAATCACCCGGTACACAAGCAGTCCTTGAAAGTACGGCAAACTTTTCTGATCAGAATGCAACAGGGCGTGCAGGTGTATCAGTCAAGCAATCCTCGTATCAATTTACCCAAGCCAATGTGAATGATTGTATTTTCATGAATTATGCAATTACAAACACTTCCGGGCGTAATCGCTCACGGATGTTTGCGGGTTTATATTTTGACTGGGATTTGGGTCCGCTTGGTGCATTCAATCAAGCATTCTACGACTCAACTGCTCAAATGGGGGTGATGCAGAATGTTCGTGATACTGCTATGCCTTGGATCGGATCAATTTTAATTACGCCTCAGCGCATCAATTTTCGTGCAATCGATAATGCCGGTGGTATAGGTGACAATTTTGGTGTGTACAATGGCTTTACTCGTGAAGAAAAAATTCTTGCCTTAACCAATGGGATTAGTCGTGCACGATCCTCTGTCGGTGATGATTCTTACATGATATCAGGAGGACCTTTTGCTTTTCCGCGAGACACAACAGTCAATGTTAATTTTGTTTTACTAGTCGGAAAAAACCTTGCCGATCTCCGTACGAAAGCCCAACTCGCCCGTGAATTCGCCTCGCGTAATGGTCTGGATGGTGTGATTCGACCACGCGAAACATTTTTCACCATTTCACCCAATCCTGTTGATAATGGTGGTCGTTTATCAGTTGAGTTTGTCTTGCCTGCCCAAGAAACATCAGCGGAGCTTACGGTGTATAACCTGCTTGGCGAGCGGATTGCGATCATCAGCGAGGGTGTTTTTGATGCGGGAATCAATCGACTCAACCTCGACACACAGAGTTTTGCTTCGGGAGTTTACATTCTTGTCTTTCGCGGACAAACAGGAACTTTTTCTGTCAAATTCATTGTCGATCGGTAAAAGTACTCAGAGTGTTGTACGACAAACACCGACATAAAAAACAGACTCCACAATGCATAGAATCTGCGTAACATGCATTTGTAGTTTTGCTACCTGTGGCTGCAAGCAGTGCACGCCAATCACCTTTAGCACAAACTCCCGTGTTCGTAAAGTTGAAAGCATACAATCACTGTGTAAATAACCATCCTTCACCCTCTTCATTGCTTGCTTAACGATTTCTTATTGAACAAGCCGTGTTCACAACTCTTATTCTTGTTGTTGTATGTCTATTAAATCTAAAATTGCGCTCGCGATTATCGGTTTCTTTGTACCGATAGCACTCTTGACCTATTTTTTTGTATCGGCAAGAAAAGAGAAAATCAGTTTTGCTGAAAAGGAACTTGTCGGATCAGCCTACCTGCGTCCTTTGATTTCATTACTGAATGCCACCATTCAATTCCGTGTACAATCAGAAGCAAAAGCAGGAACAGCTGATGCAGCTACTGCCATCCAAACTGCATTGCGTGATTTTGAAACGATTGAAAAACAATACCACGACCAATTACCTCTTGATGATAAAGTTATCAGCATACGATCGGCTGTCTCAAAACTATCGTCTGAAGCTTCTTCTGCAGAGGCAATTGCTGAAATACGTGCTACTATTGCGGTCGTGGGTGATAAGTCAAATCTCATTCTTGATCCTGATCTCGACAGTTTTTATGTTATGGATGCAGTCCTCCTCAAACTCGTGGAGGTTATGGATCAGATTCATCAAGGATATGTCTTGGCAGAACTCGTTCATACAAAGCAAGCCATTACTCCAGAACAAAAAACACAGTCTGTTGTTATTCTGAGTACACTTGCTACCAATATCGCAGGAACAATTTCTGACATAGACATTGCTCAGAAAAATAATCCTTTAGGGAATGTGAAAACTAATCTGAGTTCCATTATTACCGGTTATAAAACAGTAGCTGAGGGATTTACCTCGGGACTCGAAGCCATGGGAAAAAGTGATTTAGAAGCTCTTGCCGGTGCGGAAAAAGTTCTTGCGAACTACGCGACTCTACATAAGTCAACGGTAGAGCATTGGAACAGATCAACGAAGGAAATGGATATTTTATTACAAGAGCGCGCTCATGGTGCTCAAAACGAGATGTACATCAACTTGGCAATTGTTATTGTTGTCTTGATTGGTACTCTTCTTTTTACTCTGGCAATAGTACGGAGCATTATATCGTCTTTGAACGATCTGATTACTATAGCACAAACAGCCAGCAAAGGTAATCTCAATGTCAAAGCTAATACTCAAGGTGCAAATGAAATTACCGACCTTGCTCTCGCGCTCAACATCATGATTGAACGTATCCGCACTATGATCGAAGAACTCGATACTCGCGAGTACTTAGAACAAAGCACGAATACTTTGCTCCAATCAATGGATGAATTTGCTAATGGTAATCTTACGGTACGCTTACATTCAGATAATAATGATGCCATCGGAAAATTATTTCGTGGTTTTAGTAATGCCGTGCAAGACTTAGAGTCGATGGTACAGACAATTCAAGCATCGGTACATGCAACATCCTCCAGCACTCGCGAAATGACCGTTTCCATGGAGCGTATGGCTTCAGGCGCTGAAGAACAAAGTGTACAAGTCGATTTAATTACTGAGTCATTGCGCAATATGATTCAGCTTATTGAAACAAATTCCACGGCTACGGCACAAGCATCGAATGCTGCGCGATCCGCTGGAGAAATTGCACAAAATGGTGGTAAAGTTATTGATGCTACCGTCCATAGTATTGAACGTATCACTGAAATTGTTCAACGCAGTGCAAAAACCGTAGAAGAACTAGGTCAACGTAGTTCTGAAATTGGGGAAATCGTTTCTGTTATCAACGAAATTGCAGACCAAACCAATCATTAAGCATTGAATGCCGCCATTGAAGCGTCACGAGCCGGCGAACAAGGCAGAGGATTTGCCGTAGTTGCCGATGAAGTCCGCAAACTTGCAGAGCGCACCACTACTGCCACAAAACAAATTGGTACAATGATCGGCTATATTCAAACTTCGACTAATGATGCTGTCATTACAATTCAAAGTGGTTTATCGGATGTGGAAAAAGGACAAAAACTTGACGATGAAGCTGGTCAA
>DHLT01000122.1:0-9228 GCA_002405405.1 Ignavibacteria bacterium UBA4661
CTCGACATGATTTTCGCACTTTTGACATCTGTACGTAAAAGTTGTTGCAAGGTCTTGTCGGCATAGGGGTTCTCCTTAGCCGGGGTTGCTAGCGATGTTGATTGTTGAGCGCGAGCATCAATTGTTTTGCCGACAATACCCAGAGATGCAAAGCATAGCACAAATAGCAGTCGGTGAAAGAAAAAAAATCGTTTCATACGTAGCGCGAAAAAATGAGAAGATAATCAGCAAATATTAAGCATTGGCACATAGGAGATTGTTGTCGTTGCTACACTTTTTAAGTTATTTCAAGTACACAGGTAACGTCGTTGATCAGAGTCCATGGTTGTGATGTATCTCTCCAACTGAATACGTCAATATACGCGAAGAATTAGCTGAAACAAATAAAGATTTCTTTGATCTTGTGAGATTGCGTGAAAACAGTTGGTGTAGATATCAACCACTTAATAATATCGAAAGAATGTTGACGGATAACAGTATGGTTTTTCAGGAAAAAAATCTATATTTGACTGATAATGTTTCTGCCACTATTTGAATTGTCATTCATGCAGAACCACTCCGTATTCAGAAGCCTCTGTATTCTATTCATTGTTTTGTGCGCTGGCGCGGCTTCGCTCATTGCTGCTGATATTGCTTTCGATTACTTTACAGCTCGATCGAATGGTAAAGATATTCGTATTGAGTGGAAAACAAATCGTGAAGATGATGTTGCAAAGTTTGAAATTGAACGCTCGCTTGCCGGGCAAAATGACTTTCGTAGCATAGGTTCTGTTACACCTAAAGGCAATGGTTCGTCGTATGTTTTTGTCGATGAAAACGCAATGATTGCCGGTAAGTCTGCTACGGTATCTTCAACACTTTACAGCTATCGTATCAAGGCGATCGGTCAATCTTCGACGGCATTTAGTCAAACTATTAGTGTATCGCATACGGTTAGTTCCGTACGCCGTACGTGGGGAATGATTAAAGAGATGTTCCGCTAAGAAAAAGATATATGTATATAAGCCCTGTTACACATTGTGTTGCAGGGCTTTTTTGTCTCTAAATATTTACGCGAATATTTGATCCACTAGCAAAAAGGACGTGGTATGTATAACAACCAGCAGAGATTTCAATTAGTATCTAATTATAAGCCAATGGGCGACCAACCTAATGCCATTCGTGAATTGCACGAAGGTGTGCGTCGTGGTGATAAACATCAAGTGCTATTGGGGGTAACGGGATCAGGAAAAACTTTTACTATCGCAAATGTTATTCAAGAACTACAACGTCCAACATTGATCATCTCGCATAATAAAACACTTGCCGCCCAACTCTATGGTGAATTCAAACAGTTTTTTCCCCACAATGCCGTTGAGTTTTTTATTAGCTACTATGATTACTATCAGCCAGAAGCATACATTGTTAAATCCGATACATTTATCGAGAAAGATTTTTCTATCAATGACGAAATTGATCGTTTACGCTTGCGTGCTTCTAGTGCTCTTGTTGAAGAGCGACGTGATGTGATTGTTGTGGCTTCGGTATCGTGCATTTATGGTTTAGGAACAAAAGAATCCTTCAAAGCAATGTTATTAGCACTACGTGTTGGTATGAAAATCGACCGAAAACAGATGCTCTATAAGTTTGCTGATATGTATTATTCTCGAAATGATTTTGAATTTGGTCGCGGTACATTTCGTGTGCGAGGCGATGTCATTGATATAATGCCTGGATATGAGGACACTATTGGTTTACGGATTGAGCTTTTTGGAGATGAAATAGAAAAACTCTCGTACATCCGTGCTGTCGATGGTTCAGTGGTGGAGTCTATACAAGCAACTGTTCTCTATCCAGCAAAGATCTTTGTTACTACTAAGCAAGAGCTCGAATCTGCTATCGTACGTATTGAGTCGGAGTTGCGTACACGTCTAAAAGAATTACTTGATGACAATCGCCTGCTTGAAATGCAGCGTTTAGAGCAACGAACTATGTATGACTTGGAGATGATGCGTGAAGTAGGATATTGCTCTGGTATTGAAAATTATTCTATGCATCTGGCTGGTCGTGCTATGGGGGAAAGACCTATTTGTTTGCTAGACTACTTTCCTGAGGATTATCTTCTCATTGTTGATGAAAGCCACGTTACACTGCCTCAAATTCGTGGGATGTATAATGGTGATCGTCAACGTAAAAGCGTATTGGTGGAGCATGGATTTCGTTTACCCTCTGCGCTGGAAAATCGCCCGCAACGATATGATGAATTTCAGTCATTAGTCAATCAAGCAATTTATGTTAGTGCAACACCCTCGCAGGCGGAATTGGAATTATCGCAGGGTGTTGTTGTTGAACAAATTATTCGACCAACAGGGTTACTAGATCCTGAAATCTCTGTGCGTCCTGTGCGCAATCAAATTGATGATTTGCTGAATGAAATTCGCATTAGACAAGCTAAGAAAGAACGTGTTCTGGTAACAACGCTGACAAAACGTATGTCAGAAGATTTGACAGAGTATCTCAAAAATTTGAAAGTAAATGTCGCATATATTCACAGCGAAATTGATGCGCTTGAGCGAGTTGAAATTCTCCGTAACCTACGTATTGGTACATATGAAGTTATTGTTGGTGTAAATCTTTTACGTGAAGGCTTAGATTTACCGGAAGTTTCATTAGTAGCTATTCTTGATGCTGATAAGGAAGGTTTTTTGCGGAGTGAGCGTTCGCTTCTCCAAACAGCCGGTCGTGCAGCTCGTAACGAAAAAGGTCTCGTAATTTTGTATGCCGATCGTATTACCGACTCGATGAAAAAATTAATGGATGAAACTAATCGCCGCAGAGCATTACAAATTGCGTACAATACCGAGCATAATATTAACCCTCGTACAGTGTATAAATCGCTTGAAGAAATTCTTCAGAGTACATCAATAGCTGATATCAACCATAAACGTACAGAAAAGAGAGTAGAAGCTGAAAACATTGCTTTGCGTAAAGCGGCAGAGCCGATGCTCAAGTATATGACTGCTGATCAACGAACTGATTTGATTGAACAATTGATGGCTGAAATGAAGAATGCTGCACGCGATCTTGATTTTGAACGTGCTGCAGAATTGCGCGATGAAATTGCACGCTTGCAGTCATTGCATGGTATTCAAGATACTGCTCAGTCAAGCGGTATATCATCCGGTACGGTTCAGACGAAGGTCGATTATGGAGTACCATCAAAAGCACGAAGTCGGAAAAAATCATAGCGAGACGATGCTCTACTTGCGTAAATTGCAATATGATGTTCAAGTATTTTATTAGTATTTCTGGAGAATTATCATGGCAATTTTCATTTCTAGTGATTGTATTAACTGTGGTGCCTGCGAACCTGAATGTCCTAATACAGCTATCTATGAGCCGGGCACTTCATGGAAACTTGGTAGTACAGTGTATTCGGATTCAACATCACCCGGAGGATTCAAAGGAGATTTTTACTCAACGGAGTACTATTACATCGTTCCTGATAAATGTACCGAGTGTAAAACATTTCACGATGAGCCACAGTGCGCCGCTGTGTGTCCGGTGGATTGCTGTTTACCCGACACAAATAATGTAGAGTCCGAAGAGAATTTGATCAAAAAAGTTGCTTACCTGAACGAAATTGATACCGATCGTCTGCGTAAGAACTAAGTACAAAAAACTTCTGTAGTGTCTAACTCCAAAGCCGATATGCGACAAACGTATATCGGCTCTTTTGTTCCTTATTATTTTTTCTTCCGGTAGACAGTGTTATGCAGCCATTATTCTCTAGACTGTTTTCGTATTATGCTGCGACAACTATGAAACAACGATTATGGTATGCACTCTTATGGTATGGAGTGATTACAATCATTTCACATCTCCCGGGTTCGTCGTCTTCTACGACAGCGCAGTGGTTTCATGCAGATGGTTGGATAGACTGGAATATGATATTCCGATTCTCTGCACATTGTGGTGTTTTTGGTGTGCTGGCAATACTGGTGTACGGAGTCTTGGAACCTCGTGCTGTGCTGGTTGGACGCTCATGGAGCATTGCTGTATTGTGGACAGGACTTGGTGGACTACTTGATGAAATTCATCAATCTTTTGTGCCGAAGCGTTTTTTTAAATGGAGTGATGTTGCTTTAGATACCATAGCCGGGGCATTGACAATTCTTGTATTGTGCATTCTTATTCATAGGTCTGGTCAATATACAGATTCGAGGACTACAGCGTCGGAGGAGCTATGAATTCAGCAGTTACAACTGCTCACGCTGAGCTAACATTTGTTGTTGAAGAATCTATGATTGCAATATTAGAAGGACGTATTATGCATCGTGTGTGTTCAACATATTGGCTATGCTATTATGCTGAATGTGTTGGTCGTCGTGTAATTGAATCATACTTTGATCAAGGTGAAAATGCCGTCGGTAATGCGCTAACTTTGAATCACCTTGCAATGGCTCCTGTCGGCGCTGTACTGCGGGCGCATGGTACTGTGAAAGACTTTACACTGCCTAATATTGTATGTGTTATTCAGATATGGTGGAATGATATACTCATTGCTGAAGCAACACATATACAAACGGTACTTGCTCAGGAGCGTATCGATAAGAAAATGAACGAAGCATATCAACGATTGACATCATGAGAAGAGATGTTTCTCCGGCATTATGATTCAGATTGCCCGGCACCATATTCTTGCATCAATTCTTTGCCATACAAGCGAATTGTATCAATGATGACAATAGATCGTTTGCCTCGCTCTGTGAGTGAGTATTCAACTTTTTGGGGAACAACGGCATATACTGTGCGGTGTACAAAACCATCATCTTCAAGTTCACGAAGCGCACTCGTGAGCATTTTGTGGGTAATTTTGGGTAGAGCTTTTTTGATTTCACCATAGCGCATTGTCCCTGTATTGAGCCTCCATAAGATTGGCATTTTCCATGTTCCGCCAATACGATCCATTGCAAATTCTACGGGTGTGTAATAGAGTTTCCCATGAAAAATAAATTCGGGCATGGCACCACAAGACAAAAGATGAATAAGGTATAGTGAAAATCAATGCCAAACTATTATACAACCCCCATATTTCCTTATACTTTCTTCAAAGTGTGTAGCACATATTGTGGAAAGTATATTGTTCCACAGAATGGTTTGGCGCATTTTTGCCCCGCAATTGATAGTCACCTATGTCTTTTGGGGGTATTGTGTGGCTTTATGATTTTGTTGTACATTTTTTTGGAGTCGTTGCGATGTCTGTATCACTTTCATCTCCTCTTGAGCGTAGAGGCTATGTGCATTTGCATGGTATGCCATCGAAAGGAACAATTCTTATAGTTGTCGGTAGCCCTACTGTTTCAACACAAACAGGGTGGCCTGTGGGTTTTTGGGCGGCAGAACTAACACATCCGCTTCGCGTTTTTCAAGAAGCCGGATATGAAGTAGAGATTCGCAGTACTGCTGGTGGTGCACTTGAAATGGATTCATATTCTCATCCATTGGACCCTAGTGGATATTCTGCACACGATGTTATTTCGCTTGGCTACTTGCAAAAAGAGTCATTCCGCGCTATGCTTGCGTCAACACAATCCATCGAGAATGTGACATCCGAGCCCTATAAAGCAATTTTTTTAGTTGGTGGGCAAAGTCCAATGTTTACATTTCGTGGTAATACTATGCTTCAACGTCTTTTTGCAGAATTCTATGAGAGCGGCAAACCAAGCGCTGCAGTATGCCATGCGACAACCTTACTCTTAGAAGCTGTAACGTCAAGGGGAGAACGTATTGTTGCGGGTAAAACATGGACAGGGTTTGCCGACAGCGAAGAGCAGTTTGCTGATAATTTTGTTGGGATGAAAATTCAACCGTATTGGATTGAAGAAGAGGCTCGGAAACTGCCGAATACAACCATGAAAACAGCTCCGGCATTTACACCCTATGCGATTGCCGATGGTAATTTAATTACCGGGCAACAGCAAAATAGCGGTGCACTCGTGGCAGAACTTATAGTCGAACAATTAGCCGCTCTGAGCTGATTGTGGTTGTGTCATCGATACAACAAAAAAACTATTGTATCTTTCGTGCACCAATCGTAAACCAAGTTTTGGATTATTCATTTCTACTGCCATGATTCTTAAAACTAACTTTAACATTTTTGTCATTGCTCGTTACACGCGTACAGAACTCATCGTTCTGACCATAACTTCAGTAACAGCATATTGGTTATATGTTGTTGGTATTGGTGCGACAATGATTGTACCGTTTCAAGTATCTGCGATGATTGGGAGTGGTCTTGCAATTTTTCTTGCCTTTAGGAACAATTCATCGTACGCGAGATGGTGGGAAGCACGAGTACTGTGGGGAAATATCACGGCAAGTGCTCGTGTATTAGCAAGGTTAATTCGTACGTTTACTGATTCGCATGAGCATCAACAAAACTATGATCGCTCACGAAGCGAAGCATTCAAACAGCGTATGATTTATTTGCTGATTGCTTATATCCATGCCCTGCGTTTGCATCTGCGTCGCGAAAGTCATTGGCAATCATTAGAAGGCTTGCTGTCGACAGAAGACTACACTGCTATGCTTCATGCGCATAACAAACCTTTGTGTATACAAACACGTATGGGAATACATCTTTATGCAGCAATGGGTAATGGAACATTGGGCGGATTCGATAGCTTTCAAATGGAGAGTCAATTGCTTGCCTTGGCAACTCACCAAAGTGGGTGCGAGCGTATTCAACAAACACCGTTACTTCGCCAATACCACTATTTTACGCGAGTATTTCTTTTTGCTTTTATGGGGTTGTTGCCTCTGAGTGTTGTTGCAGAATGTTCACGAGTTGGTGCAGGGTGGTTGAGTATTCCTATTTCCATGACTGTGCTTTTCATTTTTGCTACAATGTCGAAAGTCGGTGAAGTGAATGAAGATCCTTTTGAAAATCGCATTACCGATGTACCGCTCACTGCATTATGTGTGATGATTGAACGTGATCTTCGGGATATTTTGGGTGAAACCGATTTACCTCCTGCTATTGAGCCTCAGAAAGGGTATTTATACTGATATGATAGCGAGGATTCTTTTTGCTTACTACACTATGATTGTGGATAGCATTATTCTTTCATTCCCATTTTTATCACTTCTCTTAGGCGATATATGACGACTTCTCCACATGCGCTCAATTGGTTTGAGATACCTGCGTTAGATTTAGAGCGCGCATTCAATTTTTACAGCACTGTACTTGGTGCGGAGCATGTTCGTAAAGGAACATTTTTTGGTAGCGAGCTAGTGCTTTTTGCTGTGCCCTTTACTACCGGTGAGGCAGTAGGCGGTTCAATTGTTAGACGTGACCATTTCATACCATCAGCTGATGGCGCGCTTTTGTACATCAATACATTCGGTAATCTCGAGGCGGCACTATCACGGGTTGAAAAGGCAGGCGGAAGTATTCTCGCACCGATGAGAGACCTTGGTAATTTCGGTAAAAGTGCTGTTATCATGGATTCCGAAGGAAATCGTGTTGGTTTGCATCAAACAGCATAATGGATATGTTTGGGTACAACCACAGAAAACATGAAGGATTATGATAGGCATTATTTCTCCACACTTTTTGAAACAGCATCGTATGAAGATTGCAATTATTGGCACTGGTAATGTCGGTGGTGCTTTGGCAACAGCCTGGTCGCGAGCAGGACATGTAATCCTACTTGGAGTGCGTAATACTGAAGAATTTAAAGGTAAAGAACTACTTAATAATGCTCACACAACGCTACATAGTATTCAGGACGCTGTACAGCAGGCGGAGGTCATTGTGCTTTCAACTCCGGCTCCGATGGCAGTAACTGTGGCAGAATCTCTTGGCGACACTACCGGAAAAATCATCATTGATACCATGAATATAGTGATGGGGCGTGGTCCTGCGGGTTTTCATAATACATCCGATGCCATTCTTGCTCATACGCAAAGCAGAGATGTGGTGAAGTGTTTTAATACGACCGGCTATAACAATATTGTCAATCCGATTTACGAAGGTAAGCCCATAGATATGTTTATGGCAGGTGATAGTGTGCGTGGCAAGCAAATAGCACGCGAACTTGCAATTTCAGCAGGTTTTGGTGAATGCCATAATATGGGCGGCAATGATCGTTTTACACTGATGGAGCAATTTGCATTTGCATGGATCAATCTTGCGTTGATGCAAGGTATGGGGCGTGAATTTGCATTTCGTCTTGTGCAACGGTAGGCGAGTTCAAAAAACATGCGATATGCTAGATCAATGTGCCATGCTCAATACGAGAGTGGCACATTTATTCTAAGGATAGGAGTATAACTAAGTCTATGATGGAAAGTCGTGCCTTACTCTTGAACTGAGTGAAATGCACGATGCCGTGCTTCGTATTTATCGCTGTGTCCAACTTCTACCAAGTCATGGCTTGATGTCATGCGCTGTGTTCGTGAAGCAGGTAAGCCCGATTCCATACAAACAGCAAAGTTTTTGGTAACATATTCAGCAATAGCAAGCAGGTGTGGCATCGGACCAAATGGTTTACCGCGATAATCTAAATCTAAACCGGCCACAATCACCCGTTTACCACTATTTGCTAGGGTTTCACATACTCCAACGATACCTTCATCAAAAAATTGAGCTTCATCAATGCCTACAACATCAGCTTCACGTGCTTTATCAATTATTTCAGATGATGTACTGACATTAACCGAGGCAATCCGCAGCTGGCTGTGCGATACTACTTCGTTATCACTGTAACGATTATCAATTGTTGGTTTAAAAATGACGACTGTTTGTTTAGCAATTTGTGCGCGGCGTAAGCGTCGGATAAGTTCTTCGGTTTTACCGCTAAACATGCAACCGGCAATGACTTCGATTGAACCATATTGTGCCGCATGATGATGATGAGGGAGAGGATGTTGTGTCATACAATGAAGAAAATCAAGAAAAGTAAAAGAGAGCAACAAGAACTAGATTAACACCCCGTCAGCGAATGAATTTTTGCTACGCGCCCTTCATGTCTTCCACCCTCAAACTCTGTATGCAAAAAGGCAGATACAATATCTTTGGCAAGTTCGGGAGACACTAAACGTTGTCCGATAGTAACAACATTAGCATTATTGTGCTGACGCGATAATTGAGCCATTTCAACGGTAACACAATTTGCGGCTCGGATTCCTTGCACTTTGTTGGCAGTAATTGCAACGCCAATGCCACTGCCACAAATTAAAATA
>DHLT01000122.1:9343-12705 GCA_002405405.1 Ignavibacteria bacterium UBA4661
CATAGTCTGCATCATGCGATGCCACAGCTTGCGCTGTGCGTAAAGCGTAGTCGGGATAATCGACCGAAGCGGGGGAATCTGTGCCGAAGTCAAGAACTTCGTATCCTTGAGAGCGAAGCCAAAGAGCAAGTATCTGTTTGTAGTCAAATCCTGCATGGTCAGAGCCGAGAGCGATAATCATGGTATCTGTTTCCTTATGCAAAGTGAAAAAATTATAAAACCAAATAAGGAGCATTTAGTCCTTGCGACCATGCCCGGATATTCGCAAAAGTCGCATCAGCAATATTTTGTAGAGCAGTGTCAGTAAGAAATGCCTGATGACTGGTAATGAGAACATTAGGAAAACTCATTAATCGAGCTATAACATCATCTTGTAAAATCGAATCAGAATGATCTTCAAAAAACAATGTACTTTCATCTTCATAAACATCCAAACCAACCGCACCAATATGTCCGCTTTTGAGACCTGCGACAACAGCTTTTGTTTCAACCAAACCACCGCGACTTGTATTGATCAGCATGACACCACGCTTCATACGCTTGATTGTTGCATGGTTGATAATATACTTTGTGCTTTCTAGCAGTGGAGCATGGAGCGTGATAATATCTGCTTCAGAGCAGAGACTATCGATATCGGTGTACTTCATATCATAGCGTTGTGCTAATTCAACATCGGGACAAGGATCATAGCCCAAAAGAGAACACCCAAAGCCATGTAAAATTTTTGCGGCGACTGCGCCAATTTTTCCTGTACCGATAATACCAACTGTTTTGCCGTGCATGTCAAAACCCGTGAGACCATCAAGAGAGAAATTCATTTCGCGGACACGATTATGCGCACGATGAATTTTACGGTTGAGTGTGAGCATGAGTGCTATAGAGTGTTCTGCCACGGCATACGGAGAATACGCCGGTACACGTGCAATTTGAATCCCGTGACGACGTGCTGTTGGCAAATGGACATGGTTGTAGCCTGCAGAACGCAGTGCAATATAGCGCACGCCTAATCGCGCAAGTTCATCAAGAACTTCTTCTGAGCAATCATCATTGACAAAGAGAGAAATACAAGACGACCCCTTAGCCAAGGCAACCGTGGTCGGTGATAATCGTGCTTCTTGCCAATGCAGAGTGAACTCATTGTTATTGGAGGCTGTCAGAGAATCTTTTTCAAAACTATGTGTGCTGAAAAACATAATGTTCATATTCTTTTGTAACATGGTGTGAAGAAAAAACAGAAGAGAATCATGATACCAATAAAAAGGCGTAAGCTATGAGTCATACTTACGCCTTCTTTTTTACTTTGATACAAAGCATGTAATAATCGAGGGTGATTACATTCAGTGTGCGTTTATCCTTTAGCCGCTTTAATCTTCTCTGTTAATTTCGGCAATACCTCAAAGACATCGCCGACGAGACCATAGTCAGCAATCTGGAAGATTGGTGCATCTTTATCTTTATTAATTGCAACAATCACCTTAGAAGAAGACATGCCGGCTAAGTGTTGTACTGCCCCGGAGATACCACATGCAATGTATAAAGAAGGAGAAACAGTTTTACCTGTTTGACCAACTTGTTCACCATGTGGTCGCCAGCCGGCATCCACTACTGCACGTGATGCACCAACCGCTGCTCCGAGAACACCTGCAAGCGATTCTACTAAATGAAAATTACCTGATTCTTTCAAACCACGACCGCCGGAAACGATAATATCTGCCTCTGCAACATCAAGTTTACCGGTGTTGCGAGTGGTTGATTGAACGCCATAGCTTGTATCAACAGAATTGAGTGTGGGCGAAGCAGATTGTACTGCAACACTTGCACCGTCAACTGTTTTAGGGGTAAATACATTAGGACGGATTGTAACAACTTTTTTTGCAGTAAGGACTTTTACTTGGATGCGTGCTTTACCTGCATATACGGGGCGGGTTGCAAGTAAATCATTGCCTTGCACTGACAATTCAACTGCATCGGAAATCAACCCTGCTTCAAGTTTGACTGCCAAACGGGCTGCGATTTCTTTGCCTGTGGAAGTCGCAGGTAGGATAACAACATCAGCGCCCTCTTTGGTTGCTGTATCGGCAATAGCTGTAGCAAGACCTGATGTTGAAGGCTTTGTATAAGCATCACCACTAATATGGATACAAGTACTCAAACCGTATGTACCGGCTGTGGCAAGTGTACTGTCAGACGATTGAAATGCAATGCCTACAACACTTCCGTTGCTTGCTTGTGCAATGCTGTGCGCGGCGGTGAGTGCTTCAAAAGCGGTTTTTTTGAGTTGACTATCAACTGTTTCGAGATATGCGAGAACTTTCATGAGAGAGAAAAAAGAAATGAATGAACAAACAAAAAATCAACCATGAGATGAATACTTAGAACGCTTTTGCCTCTTCGCGGAGCAAACGAACAAGTTCTGCAATGTCAGCATCGCTATCGCCCAAGACTTTACCTTTGGCTTTTGCAGGAGGAAGTGTCATGCTGATGGTTTCGATACGTGCGTTGCCGGCTGTCGAAGCACGCTCTTCGATGGGTTTAGATTTAGCTTTCATGATATCCGGTAATTTCGGATAGCGAGGTTCATTCAATCCTTTTTGTGCGGAAATAACGACCGGAAGAGTTGCTGTGACTGTTTCTTTACCACCTTCAATGTCACGTTCTGCTGTCACAGCAGTTCCAACAATTTCTAACTTCGAGGTCATCGTAATACTGGCAGTATTTAACAACTCAGCCACCATTGGAGCAACTTGGAACGAATCAAAATCAATGCTTTGACGACCAAAGAGAATTACTTATGCATTGATTTCTTTTGCAACATCAGCAATGTTTTTTGCAACACCGAATGCATCACCACGATTGTCGTCTTTGATAAAAATCGCTTTATCTACTTGCAACGCCAACGCAGTACGGAGTACTTCTTTGGCTGTGTCACCGCCGACAGTGACCACAGTAACGCTTCCACCGTGCTTTTCTTTCAAGCGCAGTCCTTCTTCAAGGGCGAATTCATCATAAGGATTCAAAATAAATTTCACGCCTTTGGGGTCGATTGATTTACCATCGGCACCAATGGCGATCTTAGTGGTTGTGTCCGGTACTTGCGATATACCTACGAGTATATTCATACAGCAATGCTCCTATGAGTATGTAAGAAAAAAGGAAACTAGAATGCGTTGTGTCATTATGTGCACCAAAGCGGCAAAAAAGGATTAAAACTCCCCCTTGTTTCACCGAAGACTCACAACTTACTCAAAACCTTTTTTTTGTCATCGAATCTGTGCTGAAAAATTTTCAAACACTCTGATTGTGAAGAAGGTAAGATTGATCGTGGAAGATTGATTCCTCCTGAAAAAGCTACTACAGAATGT
>DHLT01000271.1:0-1149 GCA_002405405.1 Ignavibacteria bacterium UBA4661
ATCATTCAACTTCAACTGCAGATTATGCAATTACTCGTGTTGAGCAATTGAAGGTAGTGTGTTAAATAATGTACTCATAAATGGTTGAATGCTCCGTGAACGTGTTGTGATTGGAACATTATCAGCGTATGCCGACTCTTTTGTCATCATTGGTCGCAACGTTTTTTTCTCTGTTGCAGGAGAGCCATCTTCTTTTTCGGAAGACAATATGTATTGACGCGGAGTATTTTTCATCATAAAATCCTTTTGGTAATACACTTACATCAGAAGATGAACAAGTATCTGAACGTTGAAAGTTTTTATCACGGGCAGATTGAACTCGGCACTCGCGTACTACGGGAGCCAGATTTTATATGCGGTGCAGGCACTTTCGCCTGTGTAGGTAGTTGAAGATAGTTTCATACAAAACCTTCGTGGTACTTGATTGTTATTATGATGAAATTACTGCTCAGTTGCATTTAACTGAAATGTTTTGCGTTTATGCTGTGTATTATGGATATAGGAGCTGCTCTGCGCATAACCATGAGAGGAATAATTGCTGTATGGGATTATGTTATTGTAAGACAATGAATTCTGGTGTTCTGTATGACGATATGCTTGCGTGCTGTTTTGCTGTGTCTCTTGCAGGTCACCTCGATAAAGAATAAATCTGCCGACGGCATCACGCAAATTATGCGTAGCAAGCGCTAAATTCTCCGCAGAATGCGTAATATGACGAACATCATTCAAAGCAATCCCGGTGGCTTCAGCAATGCCCTCAACACTATTGGAGACACTCATGGTCGTCATGTTCTGTTCTTCACTTGCACCTGCGATTTGGGCAATCAAATCTGCAACATTACCCGTGCGGACGATAATACTATCCAGCGCAGCCGCAGCTTGTGTCACAGCTTGTTTACCGACTTCTACGCGGGAACGCCCTTCGTTCATTGCGGCAACGGGGTGTGCAGTTTCGGATTGGACTGTTTTGAGCATAGCAGAAATCTCTTTGGTGGCTTTTTGTGTACGCTCGGCAAGTTTACGAACTTCATCAGCAACAACGGCAAATCCCCTACCCTGATCGCCTGCGCGTGCCGCTTCAATGGCGGCATTAAGAGCAAGCAGATTAGTTTGATCAGCAATTTCATCAATCACCAAAATAATTTCGCC
>DHLT01000271.1:1339-1904 GCA_002405405.1 Ignavibacteria bacterium UBA4661
ATCTGTTTGCTTGATTCGCCAAGTGCAGATATACGTTGTGCAGACTCACGCACGGTGGAGGAAACTTGTTCGAAATTGTTGATCAAGCCTTGAATAATGTCATCGCTATTTTGAGCGTTTTCTTGAGCCTCGTGAGCACTCTATGCGGCTAATACTGCTTGCTGTGAACTATGCTGTACGGTGGAAGCCATTTCTTCCATTGCAACGGAAACGGTTTTAATTTGGAGTGACTGTTCTTGGATATCATAGGTGGTTGCGTTGGATATAGTAGTGATTTGCTCGCTTGCAGAAACAGTAGCTGATACAGAAGCAATGACTTGCTCTACCATATGTCGAATTTGTGAAACTGCATCATTGTAGGCAGAAAAAAGGTGACCAATATCATCATTCTGTCCGATAGGGACTTTTTGTGTAAGATCTCCGTTGGATAAACTATCAACGCTGAGAAGCATTGTTTGAATACTGCCCGAGAGATATTCGTGTTGTTCGTTAACTGAGGCAACAAGTTCACGCAAACGACAGACCATTTGGTTAAAGGCATGAGCAAGTTTGCCAATTTCATCAT
>DHLT01000271.1:2049-9209 GCA_002405405.1 Ignavibacteria bacterium UBA4661
ATTTGTGTAAGATCACCCTGTCCGACTTTTTCTGCGGCAATACTCAGTTTTTGGATATTACTGGCAAGATATTCGCGTTGTTCATTGACAGAAGCAACGAGTTCGCTCAAACGACCAACCATCTGATTGAAGGCATGAGCAAGTTTGCCAATTTCATCATTGGTGCGTACTTCAACAATTTGTGTAAGATCGCCCTGTCCGACTTTTTCTGCCGCAATACTGAGTCTGCGAATCGGGGTGACAATCGTTCGTGTCAGAAGCCATGCGGCAACAATACCCAAAAACATCAACCCAAGAGCAAGCATAATAGCCTGCGACCGAGCTTCATTTGTTTTTGCTTCGATGGATGCTGTGGAGCACCCCACGATAATGTCACCATTGATTGCATCGGTTTTGAGAGGTTTTTTGACGATAATGAGCGTATCTGATTTTTCAAGTTCAGGTGAGTATTGAAATTTTTCAGGTACTGAGGCAAACGTAGTACCTTCACTGACAATAACGACGAAGCGCGTACTTGCGTTACTTTTTGCAAAGTCCAATACTTTAGGAATTGCTGTCATATCACCACTAGACAAGCCAATCGACATACCAAGTTGAACCGTTTCAGCAAGTGCTTCAACTTTTTGTTTGAATTCTTCTGTCAGGAGTATCCGCTGGCGTGTCGGTACATAGAAAAAAATACATGACGCAATAAGAAATATCAAAGCAACGACAAAACTTTGAATTTTTCTGCTGAGGGTCAGTGTCGGTACCATATTCACACCTAGCGAAAAAAGCAGTAGAGGGGGAAAACTTTATCAAACAAAATCAAACACATTCAGGGACAATAAACGGAGGTCGGAATAAACAGAGGGCAGATTGTCGAAATAAACATTTGTAAAGACGCATATAGAGTAAAGGAAGTTGAGAGGAAAGTGAGTATAATTTTTGTCTTCTTCTCCCCCTCTTTCCAACAAGCGAGCCAAATAAACATCAATTCCAAAAACCTTGAATTTTTATCAAAATCGAAGACAATTGAATGAGTAATATATTTGTTATTGCACCGATGCAATGGTTGTTGCAAAGACGATCTTTGTGTGATGCAAGATTTGTTGCATAGTGTTGCAAGGTGATTGGGTTGCACGGTGAGCAATCGAGGAAACAAAAAAGCCTGAACATCTTTGTGTTCAGGCTTTTTAACAAGATCAAGTAATGGTCTTTGAGTTTACATTGGTCTTTGAGTTTACATTGCAACCTTTTTTATGTTTTGTCCATCATCACCGAGTTCGAGGGGTGTTGCGGGAGTACCATACTCCACAACGACGTCACCGGATTTTTTGACGACATCTTTGGTAATGGTACATGAGCGAACATTTTTCATGTCGGGTAACTGAAACATAATCGGAAGCATGATCGATTCCATCACCGATCGCAAACCACGAGCACCGGTTTTACGAGCTTTGGCAAATTCTACAACCTCAAGCAGAGCATCGCTGTCAAAAGAAAGCTCTGTTCCTTCCATTTTGAAGAGTTTTTTGTATTGTTTGGTCAATGCATTGCGAGGAGTGGTAAGAATATCGAGCATAGCTTCATCCGAAAGCGGATGCATCGGAGCAAGTACCGGTAAACGACCAATCAACTCAGGAATAAATCCAAATTTTTGTAAATCTTCAGGTTCGGCTTGCAGAAAGAGATTAGTATCTTCTTCGACATGCTCCCCTTCTTCCGCCGTAAAACCAATCGTAGAATTTTTAATACGGCGAGCAATAACTTTCTCCAAGCCATCAAATGCACCACCGCAAATAAAGAGAATATTTTTAGTATTGACTTGGACAAGGGGTTGTTCAGGATGCTTGCGTCCGCCTTTGGGAGGCACACCGGCGATTGTACCTTCGAGTAATTTCAACAAACCTTGTTGCACACCCTCGCCCGATACATCGCGAGTGATGCTGGCGGAGTCACTTTTACGGGCTATTTTGTCGATTTCATCGATATACACAATGCCTCGTTCGGCACGCTCTACATCGAAATCGCATGCTTGAAGCAAACTTTGTAAAATGGTTTCGACATCATCACCAACATAGCCGGATTCCGTGAGTGTGGTTGCATCGGCAACCGCAAAAGGTACATCGAGAATTTTTGCCAGTGTGGAAGCAAGAAGGGTTTTGCCGGTACCGGTCGGACCGACAAGAAGGATATTACTTTTTTCGATTTCAATGTCATCCCACTCATTCCCCATGCCATGCCCTTGTTGGACACGCTTGTAGTGATTGTAAACCGCAACAGAGAGCAGACGCTTTGCATAGTCCTGCCCGATAACATATTCATCTAATGCTTTTTTGATATCGGAAGGTTTGAAAAGTTTGAAACTTGACAATGATGTAGCTGAATGTTTGTGTCCATGTTCGTCATGGGCACCACTCAGAATTTCATTGGCGCTGTGAATGCAGTAATTACAAATGTATGAGCCATGATGTCCTGCAACCATGGTTGCCACTTCGGCAGAACCACGACCACAAAACGAGCAAAAAATTTCTTCAGGATGTTTTGTACGCATGAGAAAAAAGAATCCTATGAAAAAACAATGTACTACCAACAAGCATGACAGATCGTGAAAGAAGCCATGCAGAATCTTGCACAGATAAAGACAAAATCCGCGCCACATTCGGTATTGGTAGGACATCCTGCACAATACTCTTATGTGGCGCGGAAGAAAATGTACTCAGCAAAAATACAAGAAGAATCTTCGATAAAGAGAAGAAGAATTCTTGCTAACGCTTATGCTTTGTCGGTTTCTTTGGGAGTTTGTTCGCTACTGCGTTCCATCACGCGGTCAATCATCCCGTATTCGAGAGCATCATGTGCTGACATCCATTTGTCGCGGTCTGCATCACGCTGGATCGTATCGAAATCTTTACCGGTATGTTTAGCAATGATCCGATACAAGTTTTCGCGAGTACGGATCATTTCTTTAATGGTGATTTCCATATCAACGGACTGCCCTTGTGCTCCACCCGATGGTTGGTGCATCATGACACGCGAATTGGGAAGAGCAAAACGTTTGCCTTTGGCACCGGCACAAAGAAGAACCTGAGCCATTGATGCCGCCATACCGACGCAAATAGTCGAAACATCAGGACGAATAAACTGCATGGTATCATAGATTGCCAAGCCTGCTGTAACAACACCACCCGGCGAATTGATGTAAATGCTGATATCTTTCGTTGGGTCTTCACTTGCACAGAAGAGTAATTGTGCAACAATCAAACTTGCCATTGTATCTTCAACAGGAGTCGAAAGCAAAATGATGCGATCTTTAAGCAAACGCGAGAAAATATCATACGAACGTTCACCACGGCTAGTTTGTTCTACGACAATCGGCACAAGTTGGTTCGTAATCGAACTGGTCGTCATACTTGTGTCGGGATAGTATGTAGCATAATGCTTGGCAATATAATCTGCCGGCGACCGCATAGCTTCAGGGGCTATGGTTGCTACAGGATAGTTTGTCAGCGATGTGTCGGAATTAAAGAAAAAGGAACTCATAGAACTCAGAAAGAAAAAATATGAAACAGGATAAATATCCGCATTTCATCTCTTAGCATCATGGCGTCCGGCTTCAAAGACAATGAATAAGAAATGGAAGTCGGGAGATAACAATTAATTATTTCAACAAGCAAAAACGGAGCTTATAGCGCATCGTTAGGATATTTTTCAGGAAGAGGCAAGGCATTTTCAACGCCCATAAGTGGGAAGTCTTTACGAAGCGGATAGCTCGGCTCACCCGTCTCAGGATTCACATAATCTTCGGGCATATAGAATCTGCGTAAATCAGGATGTCCCTCGAAGCGAATACCATACATATCATAGGTTTCGCGCTCATACCAATTCGCACTTTTCCATACCTCCGTAACTGATGGGCAAATAGGTTCATCACCTTGCAGAACAACTTTCAAGCGAAGTTTTTGTGCATGAACAAGTGAGGTCAGAAAATACACGACTTCAAAACGATCCTTTTTGCGCTTAGGGAACCAATCAACAGCAGAAATGTCGGTACAATGGACAAATTGTGTGTCGGGGTGATCACGCAATTCACTCGCGGCTTCTATGAGGTCATTGCTATCCACAGTCAGTGTAATATCACCGCGATGCTCAACAACAGCCACAGTCGTGCCACAGACAGGTGCGAGAACATCAAGGATTGTTTGCAGAGAAATTGCCATATACCTATGGAAATTGTTAAAGAGAAATTACAAGCATGAAAAATACGCAATCATGAACATTCTCCCACATATCTTTTTGCGCATTTGCGTAATGCATGGGTATACTTTATTTCGATTGCTTGCGTGATGTAAGATTGTGTTATTTGATTACTGCCATTGCTTCAATTTCAATAAGCATATCGGGATCGTACAATGCTTGTACACCAATCAAAGTGCTGGCAGGAAGATTTTTTGGGTCAAGAAATTGCGCACGCACTTCACGAATCATTGGTCCTTGTGCAGGATTGTAGTTCACTACATAGTACGTCAATTTTATCACATCTGAAAAACTCGCCCCTGCAGCTTTGAGAACCTTTTGCAGATTGCTCAGAGCTTGTTGTGTTTGCGTGCGAAGGTCACCTTTGCCAACAATCTCTCCTTTTTCATTTTGTGCAACAATACCGGATGTTATAATCAATTTGCCACGCTCTACGGTAACTACTTTTGAATATGTTGTCGGCTTAAAAACACCATCGGGGTTAAGGTGCTTTTTGATCGTAGAATCGCTGAGAGCATGTGCCGATGAAGTCAAGAAAGCACAGAAAGTACCCAGCACGAATAGAAATCGTATCATAGCAGAAAGGAAAGAAAAACAAAAATTATTGACGTGAAGGCTCAATGTCTGTAACCGGCTGTTTGCGATGCTCTTTACGCATGTACAATGGTAGCGAGCGAAAAACAAAATCCCACATCGGTGTGCTTACACCAAAAGCATGATGATCGTCTTCAAAGTGATGACGCATGTGATAATTCTTCAAGAATGCACCAATTTTCCCACGCATGGTCAAATGGTGTGTTGCATAATGGATAACATCGTAGCATACATACCCAAGAATAAATCCTGCAAAGACGACCATGCCATGGACTCCGCCAATGAGAATAAATGCCCCATAAAAAAGTAATGCAAGCGGTGCACTAATACCAAGTGGCATAACAAGACGCGTACTGTCGCGAGGATAATCATGATGAATGCCATGTACAAGGAAGTGTAATTTCTTGCCCCATGAAGAGCGTGGTTGATAATGAAATACAAAGCGATGCAAAATGTACTCGGTAAATGTCCAAAAGAACAGTCCAAAAACAAAGAGCGCAGTACCAATGCCGAGAGATACTTGCTCTGCACTTACCCACAGCAAATATGCCGCAACAGGAATATACACCAGTGGTGTCGCCGGATGAATGTGCGACATGTATTCCATGATAGGATTGTCAAACAGAGGGATTGTTTCGTCTTTATTGGAAACAAATAATTTTTTCTTCGTCAGAGATTGCTTTTTATTCTTTTCAAAAGGGAGAGGTTGTTGGTCTATCGCAGAGGTAGAATGTTCCAGTTCGGTATGCATAACAGTAAAAGAATTGTGAGTCGTGCAATCACACCAGCAAAGTATTGAGTACGGCTTGTATTGCTGTACTGTGAAGACACAGTAAAAGTCAGTATAACTACAGTAACGTAAAAGCAAATTGAATGTTACAACACACAAAATTACAAAAAAACATATCTTGCCTCTTCTTGGGTTCATGTAATCTTTTTGTTATACAGTTATGAGCGAAGCCGTCCGAAGTATGTTTGCCGATATCGCACCGCGCTATGATGTTGCTAATACAGCCCTTTCTTTTGGGGTGCATCATTGGTGGCGAAATATTGTAGTACGTCGATCGCGTGTACAGCCGGGTATGGATATTCTTGATTGTGCAACCGGTACAGGTGATCTTGCGGTTGCCTACAAGCGGGCAACACGTACCGGCAGAGTGCTCGGTACAGACTTCTGTGCTGAGATGCTGTCCTTTGCACCGGAGAAAGCACGAACACAGTCTCTGGATATTGATTTCGAGATTGCCGATGTAATGAATCTTCCCTACGAAGACAACAGGTTCGATATTGCGAGCATTAGTTTTGGTATTCGTAATGTTGATGACCCTGCACGCGGACTTTCGGAAATGGCACGTGTTGTCAAACCCGGGGGTAAGGTGGTCGTACTCGAATTTGGTCAACCACAAGGAGCATTCAAGCATCTCTATACACTGTATAGCAAGAGGATTCTGCCGGCTCTGGGCGGTTGGTTAACAGGCAATGCCTCTGCTTATACTTATCTTCCCGATACGGCGGCGCGATTCCCCTCCGGCGAAGATTTTCTCGCGATCATGCGGAGTACGGGGAAATTTTCTGCTTGCACATATGAGCCACTCACTTTTGGAATTGCGTATTTGTATATCGGTATTGTTCGATAATCACTTTCTTCCCATTCTACCATGACGCTTGCTCATAGTATTCAGCTTGTTTTATTTGGTGTTCTCTCGGCACAACGTTTGTGGGAACTACGCATCGCCGAGCGCAATCGTGCGTATGCAATGCAAGCAGGTGGTATTGAATTCGGTGCTCGTCATTATCCATTATTTTTTGTACTACATGGTGGTTGGCTGATTGGTTGGATGCTTGAGGCATGGCAGATAAATCAGATTCACGAGTATTGGGTATTGTGGCTTATTCTGCTCTGCGGTGCGGAAATCCTCCGCTATGTGGCTATAACAACATTGGGCGTACAGTGGAATACACGCATCATTGTCATCCCCGGAGCGGAGCGCATTCAAGCGGGTATTTATCGCTCAATACCTCACCCTAACTACCTTGCTGTGTGCTTAGAATTACTAGCATTGCCGATGCTGCTCTCTGCATGGAAAACTGCGCTCATCGCAAGTACTGCCAATGCGTGCTTGCTCCTTTTCATCCGCATTCCTGCGGAGAATTCTGCTTTGGCACTGCTTCAACAGAGAGAAGAGAAAAAATAACCTACCACAACAAAAAAGCCCTAAGAATATTCTTAGGGCTTCCAATCTTTATGTGCAGGAGGCGGGAGTCGAACCCGCACGAATTTAAGGTTCACTGGATTTTGAGTCCAGCGCGTCTGCCAGTTCCGCCAC
>DHLT01000264.1:0-120 GCA_002405405.1 Ignavibacteria bacterium UBA4661
AAAGTATAAACTCAATGACGATGCTATCAAAATCAGAGACGAGAAATTCTCACCAAAAGATACTGTCTTGCAAACAAAAGATCGAGGCAAAATCAAAATCATGGATTGGTCAAAGGTATT
>DHLT01000264.1:230-2933 GCA_002405405.1 Ignavibacteria bacterium UBA4661
TAAGGTATATCGTATTGAAGTTGCCACTCTCAACGATGCGAAAAGTTTATCTACCGCTCTGAAACAAAATGAGAATGTGCTGTTGGTATCTATACAAGATGACAACATTGTCATGCCGACATACGACCCCAACGATACTTTTTACCAATCGAACCTGACAATTTGGTTATGGTCTAATATATCGGGTTATCATCCTCGTTGGTATTTGTTAGACATACAAGCACCACAGGCATGGGATATTTATCGAGGAGACCCTAATGCAGGTATTGGCATTATGGAAGCATATAATGTACGTCCCAACCACCCTGACATTCAACCTAAAATTTTATTTAATTCAGCTATAGGTTTGAATTTTGATCCGTGGGGAAGGCAAAATGTTCATGGTACACAAGTTGCAGGTATTGCCGCCGCTGTAACCGATAATAATTTTGGTATTGCAGGGGTTGATCATAACGCAAAAATACTTGCGGGTTCTCCCTTAGTGGGCTACTCTGTAAACAGTATGCCAAACTATTCCAATATCAGAGTATACAATCACAGCTATGCAACAGGGGCATACCTTTATGGTTCTTACAATCCATTCGAGAGAAGTTTATTTGCATACTCGTATAATCTTGATAATGTTAATGTACTAACAAGTGGTAACTGGAGAGATCATATTGATGACCCATATTTTATGGCTGCACCAAATGATCCCCTTTATCCAGGATTTTATCAAAATGGTCTTGGTGCTATTGTAGTCGGTGGAACGAACTATCTTTCGTCTGATATTCATCCGGGATCTCAAACAGGATCACATCTCGATATAGTTGCTGGCGGCACATACATGGTTTCATCAGGAAGTTCTCCTACACAAAATCCTGCTCCCAATCGATGGGATGACTACCATTCAGGATCTAGCTTTGGAACATCGTTTGCCGCACCGCAGGTGGCAGGTGTTGCTTCACTTTTGATTGGCTACGCAAAAAATGTTCGAGGAATGTACCTTACCAACGATGATGTTGAGGGCATTCTCAAAGCAACAGCCGTAAAAATCGGGGGCTATGCTGATAATGCTAAAGGATGGAATCTTAATACGGGGCATGGTAAATTAAATGCGTATCGAGCACTTGATGCTATTCGAGGTGGTACGCTTCAGCATCGCGTGAAACAGAGCGATCTTCTCTCAGCAGATATTGCATCGGAATCAGCAGTATTTAACGCATTTATCATAGGGTGCCCGAATATGGCTGACGGTTACCAGAACGTCAAACGCTATGAAGTTCAGACAACAGTTGCATTGCCATACGCAGGTCTTGTGTGGGGTAATGGAGCATGGATGCAGTACGGAGGATTGGCACCTGAGGATATAGACATAAACGGTAATCGGTATGTCTATGGCATGGGGTTCTGCGAAGCGGTAACAGGCACATACACAGGATACAGCACAAAACTGCGTACTTATGTTTATCAGATACATACGCCCGCAGGACAGCCAACGGGAGTGTGGTTTCCGTGTAGCCCAGAACAAGTGTATTTTCATTATACTGTTTTTCAAACACCGTATAATAGTTTGTCAAATCAGCGCAACACAGAAAATGACCGATATTTTCTGCAAACACCATCTGCTGGCGACCGTTCGACCTCTATGGCAACAAATATCATTGAAAAAGTACGAACATTTCCCACTCCCGCATCCGACTACGTGAACATTGATTTTACACTCCATGACATAACCGATGTTGAAATAGCGATTATTGATATGCAAGGAACAGTTGTTCATACGGAATCTCTACATCATGCTCCTGCCGGAACACATACGACAGTATGGAAACCACAAGCACACCACAAGGGAGCGTTTTCTATTGTGCTCACGTGCGCAAGCGCGAAAAAAGTACAACGAGTCGAAACAAAAACAATCATCATGCGATAGAGGGTCTCATCATGCAAGCATCTACTTTTATCTACAGATATTTCGTGCTATCAGCATTGATATTGCTTATGCTGGTGTCGTCTTCGCTTGTAGTTGTAGCGCAAGCTGAACGTAGCAGAGGACCGATTTATCTTGATACGGTTACAACAACATCGATTGCTTTGCGATGGAATAAGCAAGTAGACGTTACAACCTATACGGTATGTCTCGGAAGAAATGCTTCGACCATTGCCACGAGCGACACAACAATCGTACTCAACAATCTTCAACCTGCTACAAGCTATAGGATTTTGGTGGGTGTAGGGAGTACCTGCGGTACAAGAATGATAGAGTGCTACAATCATATTGTCGTCTCTACGCTCACTCCAGCACTGCAAAGCATAACCTACGATGGTCGTTTAGTGTCATTTGGTGGTACTGCACAAGGGCAGAGACTTCTGATTGATTCAAATTCTACTGTGTTTTATCAAGGTCCTAATCCCATAGAGAGTATGCCACAATTAGAATCGCTATTGTTGTCTCTTTGGCAACAACAAGTTCCTATGGATTCTGTTGTTGTGGTGGAAGGATATAATGGAATTGGCTCAGCTTGTCTAGGTTTGGTCAGCCCCGCCGCATACGGAGCTTCTATCAACATCAAGATGGCGCGATTGTTAACAGAATCTGAGCGAATCTTCTTGCAAGGTCTTCAAATACGACCTGTTTGGTGGATGTGGGATTACACTTTTACGAATCGTGCTCCAACAGCCGCTCAAAAAAATGGCACTCCGTATTATTCTGCGGGTTACCAA
>DHLT01000083.1:0-205 GCA_002405405.1 Ignavibacteria bacterium UBA4661
GGAACAGACGCACACGGAAATATCACCATACCAAGCGGAAAAAGTCCTATCTTCTCCATATCGTGTTCACTTTGTAAAAAAAGCTACTTCAAAAAATCAATTGCTCTTTTGTCCTTGTTTGACTATCGTCCTTCGCGCAATAATCTTTGCCGGACCTTCTAAAACTAGCAACTCTACTGCATCTATGTCGGGATAAGCGTCTATT
>DHLT01000083.1:375-5185 GCA_002405405.1 Ignavibacteria bacterium UBA4661
GGTATCACTTGCAGAGGCAATGACAGTTCATTACGTAACACAGCCGTTAGTGCAGTTGCCAATGCCCCTGAACCACAGGCACCCGTTTCACGCTCCACGCCCCGTTCATAGGTACGGAGTTTAATCGTGTTTTCACCAACAATCGTATAAAAATTTACATTTGCACCGCGTTCAAATGCCGGATGATGGCGTAATAAGCTGCCATAGTGATCAATATCAAAGACATCAAAAGGCTGACGAATACTTTTCCCCAATTCCGGGTAATACACGACGCAATGATCAACAGCAACATCAACATAGGAAACTGTTAAGGCAATCGGGTCATGATGACATGCAGATTGTATTGCAATATGAAAAGGATAAACAACTTGCCGAGCCGAAGGAAACAGTACACGAATATATTCAGGACGAAGACGTTCTGCCTGAAATGATTCCCCTACACAATGAAATCGTACATAATGTTGATCTTGGCGAATGGCACCGCAATCGGCAGAAAACTCTACAATACACCGTGCACCATTGCCACACATAGCCCCCGACGAGCCATCATTATTGTAATATCGCATAGCAAAATCATGCCCATCGAGTGTCGCATGATCAAGAATAATAAAACCATCCGTACCGTCTTCTGCACACATGGCACGAGCCATTGTCACTTCATCTTCCGGTGCAGAATGGATATATCGATTATCCATCACTGAAAAAAGATTACCCGCGCCCGACATGGTTACAATCGTACGGTTCGTCTGTGTTGTCTCCACTGATTCATACAACATTCTTTTCATATCTCCCCGGACTTCATCCTCAACACGATTACACTATTCTAAAAAAGGAATTTTTATTTAAAATACACCATCACAAAATACGCTAATTGTGCGGTGTATGAATGCGCTATCCACGCAGGAAATCTTCCATGTAGTCCACCATACCGTAATCCGATAAATGCCAGAACCGAACCACCGCAGAACCATCCAACATAATTACGCAGTGGTACACCCCACAGTTGATACAACCCTCGCTCAACATTAGTATCAAGCCATTGCCAGTATCCCAAACGTAGAACAGCATACTCCATGCAACCATCAAACACTGTCATAACAAGACCTATGAGCAATGCATACAGACATTGACGCTGCCAAGTACTCTGCATGTCTTTCGTACCAAGGATTTTTTCTACAACCGCAGATGACGAAAGCAACATACCCAGCCATGCAAAACCAATAATCAATGTAACACCGCCCAGCATTGGATAGAGCATTGTACTATACTGATAATAACCAAAAATTACTCCTGTCTGTACACCGAACCATTCATACAATGTACTTGCAATCCACACGCCGATGCACCACCACACAAAACGATACCGCTCTCGATCGTGTGTTTTTGTTCGCGCGTACAGCCATGCCGGAATGACTCCTAATGCAGTAATCATCAGCGGAGAAGCTATTGTCATTACCCATTGCAGCACACCAAGGATGTGCCAGAGACCGCCTGCAAGCAAGAGTACATAGAGTACAAGAATCCCAAGAAAATTTGCTCGTTGTTTTATGGTCATGACAATGATATGCGAGGTCTTTGCTTTGCTTATCATAGATGTTGGTATCAATATCCCCTGGAATGAAATAATATCTGCGAGAATCTGTATTTTTGTGCCGCACTTTTTCAATCTACTTTTCTTGACGATGCCCACTGCATCGCGTTTCATACTTTTATAAAGGGAAAAATGTATGGCAAACACAAATGTACAGCAAAAAACGCAACACGAGTCTAAAGCAGAGATGAAACAACTCCTTCATCTCATCGTGCATTCACTCTACACACATCCTGAAATTTTTATCCGCGAATTGGTTTCCAATGCATCTGATGCACTCAACAAAGCTCGATTTCAAGTGCTTTCGGGAGCAGATTCTTTTGATGCCGATGCACCTTTTGAAATTCGCATCACTCTGGATAGTGCAACTAAACAGTGTATCATCGAAGATACCGGTATTGGTATGAATGAAACTGATCTGGTTGAACGTCTTGGTACGATTGCAAGTTCCGGTACACTCGAATTTATTCGCCAACTGCAAGAACAAGGCAAGCCCATCGATGGTAATATGATTGGTCAATTTGGTGTTGGTTTTTATTCGGTCTTTATGGTTGCCGATGAAGTTACCGTTGAAACTCGGTCAATTGATCCTGCCGGCAAGGGCTTACAATGGACTTCTGATGGCAAAGGGACATACAGCATTGCCGAAATCGACAAGCCGACACGCGGCACAAAAATTACTTTTTCTCTCAAAGAATCTGCATGGCAGTTCGCTGAAGTCCGCGAAACTAAGAATGTCATTACGAAGTATTCTAACTTTGTGGACTTCCCCATCTTTATCAATGACGAACGTGTCAATGCAGTTCGTGCATTGTGGTCTGTGAGCAAAGATTCTATCACTGATGATGAGCGCAACGAGTTTTATAAATTTTTGACACATCATTATAATAACCCGCTTGGATACTTGCATATCGCGTTGGAAGGTGTTGTCAATTTCAAAGCATTGATCTTTATCCCCGACGAACCATTGTCTCCCTTTGCCATTCAAAACGATCATCCCTCGATTGCTTTGTATGCCAATAAAGTCATGATTCAAGAGGATTGCAAAGAACTTATCCCTGAATATTTGCGCTTTGTTCGCGGTGTTGCCGATACCGAAGATCTACCTTTGAATGTGTCACGAGAGATCACGCAAAACAGTCCGGTGATGGCAAAGATGCAAAAGCATATTGTGAAGAAGATTCTCGACTTACTCGAAGATTGGTCACAAAATGATAAGGAGAAGTTTGCAACTTTCTATAAGCATTTCTCAAAACAATTCGTGTTTGGCGTCAATGACTATACACACCGTGAGCAGATTACCAAGCTCTTGCATTTCCCATCTTCAACACAAGAGAAAAATGCCTTGACGAACCTGTCGGATTATGTTGCGCGTATGCAACCGGAGCAAAAAGAAATTTACTATGCAACCGGCGACCGTCTTGAAACCGTGCTTGCGAATCCAAATTTGGAATACTTCACGCGAAATAATATTGAAGTTTTGCTTCTGTCGGAACCTGCCGATATTATTGCACTGACTTCGTTGCCATCGTTTGAAACCAAAAACATTGTATCTATCGATAAGGCAGAGATCACTATCGATACTCCTCAAGAAAACACACTGCCGGAGCCGATTGCACTGACTCTGATGAAAAAAATGAAAGATATTTTAGGTGAGCGTGTTGAAGATGTTGTTGCCTCAAAACGCTTGGTAGATTCCCCTGTATCACTTGTTGCTGGTGCGACCAGTATGGATGCTCAAACAGAACGATTGATGAAGATTATCGATAAAAATTATACGGGCGGCAAACGAAAACTTGAAGTCAATACTGCCCATATTCTCATCAAAAATCTCTCATCAAAACTTGTGGGCGATCCTGATGGCATAACTCTTCGCCCCTATGTTGAACAACTGTATGAAGGTGCATTGCTTATGGAGGGCAACTTGACATCGCCGGCAGATTATGTCAAGCGTATGACCGATATCATGACGCATGCCACAAACTAAATTGTATCCTATACCAATAGTTTCTTGTAGCTTGGCATCCCCGCTCAATTCAGCGGGGATGTTCTTTTTTCATTGTCTCTTTTTACCATGCTTCCGATTATCACACTAAAACCGAAAGAACAACGTCGCTTAAAATCAGGTCATTTATGGATTTTTCGAGATGAGATGCAACCACTTTCCGAGTCATTGGTATCGGGTAGTATCGTACATGTGCATACAGCTTCAGGACATGATTTAGGAATAGGTTTTTACCATGCTGAGAGCCAAATAGCTATACGACTTCTTCGGTATCATGGCACCACCATCGACGAATCATTTTTCCTTGATCGCTGTACAACTGCTCTCGCGCTTCGCAAACGCCTCTTTCCTCAAGAACATTCATATCGCTTAGTCTTTGGTGAATCTGATTTTTTGCCGGGTTTGATTATTGATCGTTATCATGATGGCACTTACGATTACTTTGCCATTCAGTGCTTATCGGTTGCCATGGATGAGCGTTTACCGATGATTGTATCAGCATTACGTACACTCTTACCGAATACCGCAGGCATCATCGCAAAAAACGACTCCGGGCTTCGACTGAAAGAAGGATTACCTCGAGAAGAAAAAGTGAGCTTCGGTGCTATTCCTGAAACTATCCATATTACAGAAAATGGAGTTCGACTTGCACTTTCCCTAACGCATGGTCAATAAACAGGATTCTTTCTCGATCAGCGTGTCAATCGTGCATTTATTGCGAGTATTGCTCAGGGCTTGGATGTACTTGACTGCTTTACTAATCAAGGTGGTTTTGCACTGAATGCCGCTAAAGGAGGTGCTAAGAGAGCGGTTGGCATTGATCTTTCTGCTCATGCCATTGTACAGTGCGAAGAAAATGCTCGTCTCAATCAGTTTGCACAATGCTCATTTATCAAAGCTGATGTCTTTGAGTTCCTTAAAGAGCAAGCACAGAAGCGTCTTGCAGGAGAAATTCGTGGCTGGGATATGGTGATTCTTGACCCACCGGCATTTACCAAAAACAAAGCGAATATCGGACAAGCAAAGCGCGGTTATGCAGACATCAATCGTACTGCCTTAAAGTTGATTCCTCCCGGTGGTTTTTTGGTGAGTTCAAGCTGTTCTCATCATATTTCCGACAGCATGTATTTGGATATTATCGAACAAGAAGCGACGCGCGTCAATCGAAAGATCAAATTGATTTTTCGCGGTTTACAATCGCCCGATCATCCAAT
>DHLT01000254.1:0-9722 GCA_002405405.1 Ignavibacteria bacterium UBA4661
GCATTCTACCACATCGTACTGCTTGTTCGTCGCAAAGAAGTGAATTTTATCCCGCTCCCTCAATTGTCCATCAAAGACGCGAACATTGACGACAACACCGCGATGAGGATCAAAGTGGGAATCATAGATCAACGCACGAAGCGGTGTATTAGGATCCCCTTTGGGTGGTGGAATGCGTTGGACGATTCCTTCAAGGACATCTTCGATACCGATACCTGCTTTCGCACTTGTAAGAATCATGTCCTCTTCTTTGCAACCAAGCAAATCGATGACTTGCTGTTTTACGCCGGGCAGTGTTGTAGCCGCTGACGGCAAATCAATTTTGTTGATGACAGGAATAATTTCCAAGCCGGCATCAAGAGCCAAATACATATTGCTGATGGTCTGTGCCTCCACGCCTTGTGTAGCATCAACAATAAGGAGTGCGCCTTCGCAAGCAGCCAGTGAACGTGACACTTCATAAGTAAAGTCCACATGCCCGGGTGTGTCGATAAGATTGAGGATGTAATCTTCGCCGTCTTTTGCCTTGTAATTCATTTGGATTGCATGGAGCTTGATGGTAATACCGCGTTCTTGTTCCAGCGGGTTTGAATCAAGGATTTGATTGGTTACCATGTCACGTTTGGCAATCGTCCCGGTTACTTCAAGCAGGCGATCGGCAAGTGTGGACTTTCCATGATCGATATGGGCAATAATGCAAAAGTTGCGGAAGTTTTTCATAAAAACGATAATGCTAAAAAGAGAGTTTCAAAGAGAATTGGTTGCAGTACCAATCATTGTAGACAAAACTTCAGACGATGTCTGTACGTACACCCCTTGATATGAAGAATACGAAATTACACAATATGGCTCGATTTTTTGCGGTTCTCATGTCTGATATTTAATTGCAAAAAAGATCTTGAGGTGATGACACGCTCAGCAATTTTTTTGTGAGCATGAATGAACACTGCGATGAGTTTAAACGACCTTTAAACACTCTATTACGAGTGCTTAATAAATGTAGTCAACGAAAAAAATGTTAAGTTCGAGTGTAACACTTAACTTACTATTAAGTCCCTCGTCGTGTTTTACAGTTGAAATATTCAACAAGCCATGTGGTTGAATAAGGGAGAGTTAGCTGGCAGCCTCTCGGCTGATGTTTATATAGTTGATTATATGCGTCAATTTTGACGATCTCTCCACATGTATTCTTGTATCGCTGTGGAGAATAGAATGAGAATCGAGATGTATTCCTTGTAAGTTATGAGTATCGACCACAACCTTAATATCAAAAAAGTAGTCCTCTACTATGCACTTGCAACAGTAGGATGGATCATTATCGTTGATTGGCTTATATGGAATGGTAATCAAATCACATGGAATATGCCCGCCCTCATCGAGGCTATGCTTACATGGAAATTTCGATTATGGCTGTTGAGCGAGATATTTTTTGTTGTTACGACAAGTTGGGGCTTGTACGCATTGCTAAACAATCTTGTCATCAATACGCAAGAACGAGTTGCTGCTGAATTTTACCGCGCATCGGCGGAAGCAAAAATTATCAATGCCTCTGTACAGTTTCAAGCGGTGCTCAACTCCACGAAAGAAGTGTATGTGCTTTTAGATCGTCATGCCAATATTCTTGCTTATAACAAGCGTATGGAGTATCTGGTACGACTGCTGTTTAAGAAAGACGTACAGATTGGTGATAGCATATTATGGTATGGTGATCCCGAATCAGAGCACGATTTTCTCACGAACTTGGAGCGTGCTTTTGGTGGACAAAGGGTGATGGTTGAGCGTGAACTAATGTCAGGCGGTAAAAAAATTTGGGTGCAAATGCAGTTTGTACCCGTACGATCGGCAATCTCAGACCAACGTGAGCAGGGCGAGCAACATGAGCAAGGCGATGTGCACTCAGTAGCGTATATCTCGCTGGATGTTACTAAACTCCGCCAAGCAGATGCAGCTATTCGTGCCAGTAACCGTGAGCTAGAAACGATTCGCAATGCGGTTTATCGCAGTGTGCGAGTATCGATTACTGATGCCGATGGACGTATCACTTTTGCAAATGATTCTTTTGTTGCGGCAGCACAATATTCCCGTGAAGAGCTGTATGGCAAGACGCACAATATATTGCGTTCCAATGAGCACGACAATGCCTATTACACTCATCTTTGGAGAACAATACGGGCTGGTATGGTGTGGCGTGGCGAGATTTGTAATAGAGCAAAAGATGGTTCCCTGTATTGGTGTGATATGGTGATTTCTCCAATTTTTGATGAGCAGGGTGCGATTCAACAATACATGTCGATACGAAGTGATATCACCGAGAAAAAGCGCTTAGAAATGATAACAGCAGACTTGAATAATTCACTTGAGCAGCGAGTACAAGAGCGTACTGCCGAGTTGCAGGCGGCTCATGATCGACTTACTCTCATCAATGCAGAAAAAGATGATTTGATGAGCATTGTTGCTCACGATTTGCGAAATCCTATTTCGAGTATGATGCTGATGGCGGAATTTATTGATTATGGTTTGGAGCGTGGTGCAAGCTCAATGCTGATTCAAAGTAAAGCAAAAAGTATTCATGAACTTGGAATGCGAACTAATGCAATCATCAATCATTTGCTCGAGAGTAATCGCTTAGAGTCGGGTAATTTTTCAGCACATTTGACAGATGTTAATCTCAATGAGGTTGCTCATGCTGTTATCCAGGATCATCGTGTTCATGCAGAGAAGAAACATATCATGATTGTTCATGATTTTCCGGAAATACCCGGTATTGCTTTGGCAGACAAAATTCTTGCACGTCAAGTTCTTGATAATCTTATCTCAAATGCTGTGAAGTATTCGCCTGCGGGAACAACAGTGAGTGTTCGCATACAGCATGATGATCAGTATATGCTTATCGTTGTGAGTGATGAAGGACCGGGTATTGCGCCAAGTGAATTACCACGCATTTTCAGAAAATTCGCGCGTATTTCTAATAAACCTACGGCAGGTGAAAGTTCGATCGGTTTAGGTTTATCTGCTGCAAAGCGTATGGTAGAATTGATGCATGGCAGTATTCTGTGTGAGAGTGTGCAAGGCAGAGGAGCAAGCTTTCGTGTTATGTTGCCACGATATGATGCGTCTGTAGAATTGCCGACAAATGGCGCGGAGATATACGATATGCACATTCATCGTACCACTGATTATGCTGTTCGCACCAATATTCTTTAAATATTTCTCCGATAAATTCATCTTTGCTGACAATACGGGAATAAAAACGCCACTTTGTTCGTTTTGAACTTTGTTTGCTTGTCGTATCTTGCACTCTCGATGCGTAATGCAAAAGCACTGCCTGTGCATTGGTATGGTGGTAAGCATTCTTGATTTTCTTCACATTTGTTCTTGCGAAGTCGTTTATGCCGCAGATGATTATAGACAACAAGACCATTGAATTCAAGTCGGGTCAGACGATTATTCAAGCCGCATTGGAAAATGGGTTTGATGTACCACACTTTTGTTGGCATCCCGGATTGTCCGTGGCGGGAAATTGTCGCATGTGTTTGTGTGATGTTGGAATGCCCCGCATGAATCCTGATAAAACACCTGCGCTCGATGAGCAAGGCAAGCAGATATATAATTTTTTACCCAAGCTGCAGATCGCTTGTGCCACACCTGCGGCAGACGGTATGTTTGTGCGACTTAACGATAAAAAAGTGGAGTCCGCACAAGAATCAGTCATGGAGTTTTTGCTCATTAATCATCCCTTGGATTGCCCTATTTGCGACGAAGCCGGGCAGTGCAAATTGCAAGAATATGGTTACAAGCATTCCAAAGGTGAAAGTCGCTTTATCGAAACAAAAAATCACAAAGACAAACGTCGCCCACTCGGACCCAATGTCCTTTTTGATGGCGAACGGTGTATTTCTTGTTCACGGTGTATTCGCTATGCTAACGAGGAAGCGCAACAGCCCGTACTGACCTTCGTTAATCGTGGTGATCACAATACAATCGAAACATTTCCGGGACAAGAATTCGATAGCCCTTATTCAATGAATGTTATAGAGATTTGTCCGGTCGGTGCCTTGACAAGTCAGGATTTCCGCTTTAAAGCTCGTGTGTGGGATATGAGTTTTAATGAAACAATTTGTACAGGATGCGCTCGCGGCTGTAATATCAACGCAGGTGTTCGCGATAATGAAATTCTTCGCTTGGAACCACGGGTGAATATGGAAGTCAATCAATATTGGATGTGCGACCATGGGCGTTTGAACCAATATAAGTTTGTGAATACAAATCGTGTGCAACAAGCTATGATTCGTGAAAATGGCACCTTACTCGATGCAGACTGGAGTGTGGCATATACACGCAGTGCAGAAATACTCAAACATTACCAAGCCCATGAAATCATGTTTTTCGGCTCGGCTCGTGCAACGAACGAGGACAACTTTGCGCTTGTAGAATTAGCTCGCCATATTGGTTCGCCCAACATTGATTTTGTTCGCTACCATGACGAGGCATTTGGCGATGCAAAACTTCGCCACAGCGACCGCACGCCCAATGCAAAGGGCGCAGAAACACTCGGTGTTAAGCCCGGTAATGGTGGTGTGAGTGCTGACAGCTTTGTGCATGCAGTACAAGCGGGAAAAATCAAAGCAGTTGTGATTATCGAAGATGATATTGCCGGATTATCTTCCGCTCATGCACAAGCTCTTGCATCGCTCGAGTGTGTGATTGTACAAGCCAGTAATATGACAGCAACTGCACAGGCGGCACATGTTCTTTTGGCAAGTGCTACCTATGCTGAACTCGAAGGTACATATACAAATTTCCAAGAGCGAGTACAACATGTCGAGCCGGCAGTGGTAAGTAAAGAAAATGCTTCACGTATGGGCTTGAAAATGAGTCGCCTTGATAAATTCGGTGCTGAGAATGATCGCTGGACGAATGGCGAAAAACGTGACTGTCGCATGCATTGGCGAAATCTTACGGGTATTGCAAATGCGCTTGGTGCCGGGTGGTCATATAAAAAATCAGCAGATGTTTTTTCGGCATTAGCCGATAAGTATGAGGTATTTTCAGGTATGGATTATGCGCTCTTAGATGAGCGGCGTGGTATACTCTTTGGTAAAGCGCATGAAGAGTACGTACCTGTATTTGAGTATTCTTCTCACGACCTCAAACCCCAATCATAAATGTTTTTTTCTTGGTTGTTTTCTTGACTCTTCCACACTATTCTCATGGCTGAATCACTCTCTATTTTTTTGACAGCACTGATTAAATCGGTGATTATCCTCTTCGGCGTATTTCTTCCCGGTGCGGCAGGAAGCGTCTATTTCGAGCGAAAAATTTCCGCGTGGATTCAAAACCGTATTGGTCCAAATCGTGTTGGTCCTTTTGGGATTCTTCAGCCGATAGTAGATGTTGTCAAACTCATCATCAAGGAAGATATTATCCCGCTTGTTGCTGATAAAAGATTTCATGCTCTTGCTCCCGTGATTGCAGTTACTACAGCTATGGCAACATTTGCTGTAATGCCTTTTGGGAATTTTGTGGTGATTGGCAACTTGCGGATTGATCTGAACATTGCATCGAATGTTAATGTCGCATTGTTATATGTCTTGGCTGTTGGTTCTGTATCGGTGTATGCCATCACCTTTGCGGGATGGTCGTCGAATAACAAATACTCTATGTTGGGGGGGCTGCGTTCGGCATCGCAAATGATTTCGTATGAACTTTCGATGGGATTATCGCTCGTTGGTGTGATTATGATTGCAGGTACAACCAGTTTGAATGGTATTGTCGAAGCACAAGCCAATATGAAATGGAATGTGTTTACACAGCCCTTGGGTTTTATCATTTTCTTAGTGGCATCATTTGCTGAAACCAATCGCTCACCCTTTGATCTTCCGGAAGCGGAGCCGGAGCTTGTCGGTGGCTATAACACAGAATATGCCGGCATGAAATGGGGTATGTTCTTCTTGGCAGAGTACGGGCACATGATCGCGGCTTCGGGTATGATTTCAACACTGTTCTTTGGTGGGTATGATATTCCTTTCGTCAAGCAATTATTTCCGAGTGTCTTCTATGATGGGGCGTTAATACTCGGTATCATGCAAGTAGGATTTTTCTTAACAAAGATTGCAATTTTTGCCTTTTTCTTTATTTGGGTACGCTGGTCATTACCACGCTTCCGCTATGATCAGTTAATGGATTTGGGCTGGAAAGTGATGATGCCATTGGCATTAGTTAATATCATCGTAACATCATTAGTGATGTATGCTTTGCGATAAGTATAACACAGTTCATAGGATATCTCATGAGTAGAATTTGGTTTATTACGGGAGCATCGCGTGGCTTTGGTCGAGAGTTGTTGCAAGTTGCTACTGCACATGGCGATATCGTTGTCGGTACGGCACGTACAAAGGAACAAGCCGATGACATTAGCAATCTCATTCCCGGTAAAACCTTTGGCGTAGTGGTGGATGTCTGCAATCACACAGAAATTCTTTCTGCATTTGACTTTATTCGTGAGAAATTTGGTCGTGTGGACGTGGTTGTCAATAATGCCGGATATGGTTTGATTGGTGCACTCGAAGAGGTAAGTGAAAATGAACTTCGCCGACAAATGGAAACGAATTTTTTTGGTGCCCTGCATGTTACTCAAAGTGCGCTCGCTCTCATGCGTCCTGCGCGTTCAGGTCATATTCTTCAAATTTCGTCGATTGCGGGCATTTCGGCAGGTATGGGAACATCACTTTATAATGCTTCAAAGTTTGCCCTCGAAGGTATGAGCGAATCACTTGCTCGTGAAGTAGCACACTTGGGTATTAAGGTTATTATCATCGAGCCGGGACCGTTTCGCACACAGTGGGCGGATGGCAGTAGTATTGTGATGGCAGAAAAGATGATTGATGACTATGTGCAATCATCGCACAAAACTCGTGAGCGAATCAATATGATTAATGGGCAACAGCAGGGTTCGCCAGAAAAAGCGGCAGAACTGATGTACACACTGACAACTATTCCGAATCCTCCTGTACGTATTCCACTCGGCAGACCCGGGTTTGATATCGTCAAAAAGAAACTACAATCCGCCCTCGAAGAGATTTCTGCATGGGAAGCCGAAGCCGTAGCAACAGATTATGATGCTCCTGCAATGACTATTGATTTACGTCCATAAACAAGGGATGTGTAAGTGAATTTCAGACATAGTATCAAGATTGTGTAATGTATTATTCAAGCGATCATCAAGTAATATCATAAAAGGAGTCAGTATGCGTTCACCTGCGGGCAAAGAAACACAAAAAGATCGCATGGGTTTTTGGGAGCGAATTTATTTGCCGGAGATTGCCAAAGGTATGGCGACAACCTTTAAGCAAATGTTTGAACCGGCTGTTACGCGTGAATATCCCGAGGAGCGTTTTGCACCGACCGGTTCATATCGCGGTCGCCCTGTACTAGTTCTAGAAGAAGATGGTGAGCGGTGTGTAGCATGTGGCTTGTGTTCGCGTGTGTGTCCTGCGCTGGCAATCCAAGTACAAGCAGGCGAAACACTGGAGCGAGATAAAGAGCGGTATCCCGAAAAATTTGAGATCAATATGCTGCGGTGTATCTTTTGTGGTTTCTGCGAAGAGGTGTGTCCGGAAGAAGCGATTGTTATGAGCAAAGACTATGAAATGGTTTTCCAAAATCGCGAAGAAGCTATTCTGGGCAAAGAGAAGCTTTTGACACCGGTTGCTCAGTTGCAAGATAGATTAGAGTATCTGCGTACACACCAATACTACGAACCGAAGTAATGTTTAGTGTTTCGGTGATGAATAGTTAAATATACAAACCCCGCTTGATGCAATCAGGCGGGGTTTGTGCTTTGATGAAGTCTTATTTTCTCCTTGCAGAATTCTGTTATCAAAACTTCTGCTTTTGGATAAAAATTCCTTTGTCCACTTTCGCAAAAAAATCTTGGTAAAACTTCGTGTCGGTGATTGCATAGACATCCAGTGGATTGCCACGCTGATCAAGATACTTCGCTTGAAAACTCGCACGCACACGCGACTGTGTTCCGTAATCAGAAACATTGATTGTTGCTTCGATCATCTTGAATGTTTTCGTTCGTTCTTCAAGACCATCCCGATTACGTCTGCGCTCATTGTCAAAAGATGCAAAAAGCTCTTCCCAAAAAGAGGCATCGCGTTGTGTGCGGATATCGCCACTGCCACCTGCTAAGTCAATGTCTTTTTGTGCCGAAATCAATCCCAGGTCAACGACAGCATTTTTAACGACAAAGCCATCATCCTGCAAAGTATTTAATACTGCTTTCATAATGAGTTTGACATCATTCGTATCATACTCGCGGGTTTGATATTGGCGCGTTTGTAATTGTGTCTGCGGCTGGCGATTAGCCAAGGGCACATCGCCTCGTGAAATAAAGGTACATCCTGTCAGTATGCTCATGCTCAAGCAGAGCACGACAACAAGAGCATAGCGGATAGAATGATAGGGGTGCATCGATGAGTGCATAGACGCGATCCTCTTAAAATTTTGAAGCATGATACGAGAAATCATCAACGAGATCATTCTTGAATTTGATAACTACCGTCAGTGTACGCTGGGTAATACTTGCCGAACTCTCACGATTGGAAACACCACCTAAAATCAAAAAAACACCCGATGAGCTTTCAGAGCGGGTAGCTTCAGTGGCAATTTTATCCCATACCCATGTTTCGCGCCCATCAGCATCTTTAGTAACGATATTGGGTGAACCAAGTGCTTGGATAACATCAGCACCAGCCATGCCTTTCCGAATTTCGCGTTGTACTGTACCTACGGTTAATTCTCGTTCGCGGGTTGAGCCAAGTCGTTGCTGTTGTTGGGCAACAGGTGTAGCACAATGTGTCAAGGTAAGCAAAGCAAGAGTTGCCAAGCATACAGTCATGCTCCGGCGTACAAAACGAATGGCAATATTGGATATCATCATATAACCTCCGAAAAAATGTGGAAAACCCTACTTGTTATGTGGAAAACTTTGAAATAATTGTGGAAAACTTCGATAAAACTTCGATAAAACCTTGAAATTTCATTATAGTCAATATGGCAACGGAAGATTTAAAAACTGACTGTAACACCTGCACTCCACAGCATCATGCCGGTTGTTGAACGTAAATAACTTGATTGGGGGGCATTGATCGCATCATTCCAACTTACCAATCGGTAATCAGTTGAAGCACCCGCCATGTACCGTCCGCGAATATCGAGCATAACGAGCGTGCGTTGTGTGGGCAGTACAAGCGATTCTGCCAATTGAATTTGTATACCGGCACTGACACCATAATGTAAAGGAGCCGCAGCGTCATTGTCAGAAGAATTTTGACGTGATGTTGGCGAATCCGTAATGAAACTGATAGTTGACGTCAGGACAGTGAGTCCTGCAAAACCCTCGAAGTAAGGTTTAATTGACCATCCTGCTGTTGGTGTAAGCACGGGCTGAACACGTGCAAAAACGGAAATGGGTAAAATCAAATTCGTTACTCGTACGGTGTCAAATGTGCGAAAAGGAAAACTCCCTCGCACCCATGTACGTGTACTTGACCCTGCAAAAAGAAAATCCATATTCATGCCGACAGCGACAGGAAGAGGTTCAAATGAATACCCGCCATGCAGTTGGAAGCCCCAAAAGGTCGATTTACCGATGCTATCCATCACCTGTCTGAATTCCCCGCTCGGCGCACTATTAACGAGTGCGATACCGGCAA
>DHLT01000254.1:9868-16960 GCA_002405405.1 Ignavibacteria bacterium UBA4661
ATACCGGCAAACCATCGGATCGGTCGTGTGCGTAATACAGCGATGATTTCTCGGTCAATGTCTGATAAGGTTGAATCTCCCGGTATGGCAGGAGGAACTTCTTCGCCGGCGCGGATATTACTCGAATTTTGTGTTATTCTTGACGATAGAGTGCCTTGAGCATTACCCCGTGAATTGCCTCTCGGAGTTTCTTGAGCTGAAACAGACTGGTGTGCAGAAAATGTGCTCACAAAAACAATGCAGAGCAGAAGGAAACCAGTACCTCGTAGCATAAAAATTATATCATCCAAAAAATCAGTTGTGACAAGTAAAAGCTACCCCAAGCAATTGCATACCATACCAATGCATACGAAAACAGTAACGGCTTTGTTACATGCGCTGCACATTTCATTGCTTTACTAGATTCAATATAGTATAGGATGACTGAAAGTTGCGTGAAAGGATCAAAAAAATTCTTCATCTAGAGATTTACCAAAAAATTCTTCGGTAAGTTTGTTAGGAAGTACAAGCAAACCTTTTCTTCAACATACGGTAGGAATGATATGCAGGGATTAACATCACAAAAAGCTCTTAAACAATGGCTCTCAGAGCACACAGAGAAAAAATCATTGCTTCTTAAGCATAGCAAGACATGTCCGATTAGTATGCGCGCTTACAATGCAGTACAAGCGTTCACTCAAGAGCATTCGTCTGTACCAATCGGCGTTGTTGTTGTACAAGATTCGCGTCCACTCTCGAATCATATTGCAGAGCGATTTGATATTCTTCATGAAAGCCCGCAAGCCATTGTCTTTGAACAGGGCAAGCCTATATGGCATGATTCTCATTTTGCTATTACAGTAGAGACATTGCAACAACAGGTCTTATAAGTAGAGAG
This sequence comes from Ignavibacteria bacterium UBA4661, assembly GCA_002405405.1. Lineage (GTDB taxonomy): Bacteria > Bacteroidota > Ignavibacteria > Kapaibacteriales > UBA4661 > UBA4661. The sequence goes on from DHLT01000254.1 coordinate 10,746, forward strand.
AGAGACAGTCCAAAAAAAAGCCGCTCTATCGAGATGAAAGAGCGGCTTTTTGTTTGTCGATAGCTGCGAAGCAAGTATTTACGCACCTTGTCCGGCAGAGAATGCTACTTCGCCATTGATTGTGCAAAGATTTTCTGTCTTGATAATCGAGAATCCTGCTTCGTGAATACGATGTTGCAGAGCAATGATATCGGCATACTGTACAGCAGATCCATCAGATGTTTTGTAGCGACAACGCCAGTGATCAGTACAAAATGTTTCCGACATACCATCAGGATATACTTTCACACCACGATTCGTGATCATCGTCAGTGCAAGACCATTTGCCGAAATTGCTTGCAATTTTGCGCCAAGTGCTTGTGCATCACGATCATTGTGATGCAAGAAAATATCCACACCAACTGTCGCCATTGTTACGGGTGCTGCAGGTTTGAGGGTAACTTTAATTGTTGTATTGCTACCGCTTGCACCATAGTTCACCGGTTTGAGTTTGGATGGTGTTTTGCCTAAACGAGCAATCACTGCTGAGGCAAATTCTTGTGTGCCGACTTTCTCGGTACTGATGCCTTCTTTGTAAATATCATAGGTATGAATACCATCTTCGAGTGTTGTTAGCCATGCGTTGTGAACAGCTGTTGCAACATCTGGCTGATTGATATGAATAAGCATTTGGACTGCACCCAATAGCAAGCCTGAAGGATTTGCCAGATTTTGTCCTGCACGGCGTGGTGCAGAGCCATGAATGGCTTCAAACATTGCTACTTCCTCGCCGATATTCGCAGAGCCAGCCAGTCCTACAGATCCGGCAATTTGTGCCGCAACATCGGAAAGGATATCACCATAGAGATTCGGCATGACAATGACATCAAATGCTTCGGGTGTATCGGCAAGTTTTGCTGCACCGATATCGACAATCCAATGTTCTTTTTCGAGCTCGGGATATTCTGCGCCGATTTCATCGAAGACACGGTGAAACAATCCATCGGTTTGTTTCATGATATTGTCTTTGGTAAAGCAGGTAACTTTTTTGCGACCATAGGCACGTGCATATTCAAAGGCATAGCGAACAATTTTTTCGCAACCCGGACGGCTGATAACCTTTAAGCATTGTACAACTTCGGGAGTTTGTTGATGCTCGATACCGGCATAAAGATCTTCTTCGTTCTCGCGGATAATAACAACATCCATGACGGGATGTTTTGTGGCAACATAGGGAGCATACGATACGCAAGGGCGTACATTCGCATACAGACCGAGCATTTTGCGTGTGGTAACATTCAAGCTTTTGAAGCCGCCACCTTGTGGTGTTGTAATCGGTGCTTTCAAAAATACTTTGGTACGGCGGAGCGATTCCCATGCACTTGGGTCAATACCTGCCGTATTGCCACGTAAATAAACTTTTTCCCCAATTTCAATTGTCTCTTCCTGAATACGTGCGCCGGCGGCTTTGATAATGCGAAGCGTGGCTTCCATAATTTCAGGTCCGATGCCATCACCATGTGCAACTGTTATCGGTGTGAGCGTTGTTTGATCCATCAGGAATCTCCCAAAAAAGATGTGAAAAAATGCGGACAAAAATATCGAAAAAACGCGAAAGCATGACGGTGAGTCTGAGTGGTGGAGAATTTTACTGTACGATGTTATCGTCACTTGTAAAAGTACTGAAGAGAAACAAGAGTAAGAGGTGTATTACATAAGAGGTAAGATCTCTGTCTACCACTCGAAATCAGCACTTTGAAAAGTGCTAACATATTGACAAGTTAGTCTGTAAGATTTCTTGCCAAATAGGAAGTCAGTGTGTTTTGCTTGCTCTCCATATCCATGCTTATGAACATACTTCGCCATAGTCATATTGAGAAATACTTGCTCGTTGTTGCCGCTCTGCTCTATGTCATGATGTCAGGGGCATTGCTGCATGCATCGTCAGTTGATATGGTATATCACAGTGATTCAATTGTTGTGATACATGATACAGACATTCATTGGAATGATCGCACATTGAATTTTATGAATATCGCATCGGTAAATCTTTCAAACAAAGGATGGCTTTTCTTGCCCGATGTTAATGCACCACTCCGCGATTCTACTCGACTTGCTCATGCTCATGACATGCAACGACTATCGCAATCGTTTATGCCTATTGTGCAAGCTGCAAGCAAACAACATTCGCTGGCAGGGTGGTACTATTTGCGTTTTCGTGTTGCTCCGGAACTCCACGGCAAAGCACTGTCCTTTGTTACATCAATGGTTGGTGGCTATGATATTTACATTGATGGTCGCCTTATGGTGAGTTATGGCAGAGCCGCAGAAATCAGCGCCGATGAGCATATCGACTCATATGCCCAATATATGATTCGATCAGTCTTTATGAACGGTGATACCAATAAGGTGCATGTGATTGCTCTGCATTATTCAGCGCACTCAATTCTTGATTTATATGATACCTATCGTGGATTTTTTCTCCCACGCGATGTGGGTGTACGAGCGGTGCTCTCCTATCCACAGGAAATAAAGAAATACTATGATTTCGAGCGCACAACATTGCTGTGGGAGGGCATTATCACGGGTGTGCCGCTTATTATGATTGTGTTGCATTTCTTCTTCTATCTTGGTGATCGCAAAGACCGTGTACAACTCTACTTGGCATTGTATAATGTGGGTACTACGCTCATTGGTTTTGCTTCGATCACCAGTCGCATACATATTGGTCAGTCTGTTGAACAGGCAACAATTGCAAGTATCGTTCTTACATTGTTTACTATGCCATTTCTTACGTCGATTATTATTGTCATTCCGAAAATTTTTGAGATCGAATTTACGCGAATACATAGAATCTTTCAGTACTGCCTTATAGCAGTGGCGATGACAGTACCCATTCTGACACGTGTATTTGTTGCATCATTAGGTTGGTTGCAACTACCCTCATTGATTGTAATCTATGCGACCATCTTCGCCGAAATGATGTATATCGGTATCCGTAATACACGACGTCATAACTACGAGGCAGTGGTTATGGGTCTGGGTGTATTTTTTCTTGCGCTTGGACTATTTGTCAATCTTTGGCTTTTTTCAAAAGGTATCATTTTTGCAGCACGACCATTCTTTCTGTATATCAGCGCCTACGGAATGTTCTATACGGTACTGCCTATCGCATTTTCGATCATTACGGGTATGCGATTTTTTCGACAAAATAATGCGCTTCGCGAAAGTATGGCTACCAATGAGCGTATGAATCGAACTTTGCAAGACATGAATGCAACGCTCGAAGCACGTGTGCAAGAGCGAACGCAACCATTGATCGATGCCAACGAAGAAGTGCAACGACAATTGGAAATGCTGAGCATGCAAGCAACAGAAATTCAGGTTGTAAATGAAGCACTTGCGGAATCTAATGCTCATTTGGAGAATGTGAACTACGAATTGGTAACGGTTAATCAAGAAAAAAATGAATTGCTCGGTATAGCTGCACATGACTTGAAAAACCCACTCACAGGTATCAAGCTTTCAGTTGAGAATGTTCTCTATAGAATAAAAAATGGTCATTGGGAGGATGTCGAACAGCGTATCGAAAGTATTGGCAAAACAGCTGAGCGGATGCACAAAATCATCAGTAGTTTGCTCGATATGAATGCTCTTGATTCCGGCAATGTATCATATCATTTTTCTGTCGAAAGTTTGGGATATATCTTGCATAAAGCAGTGGCGGCAATCCGTGAGTATGCACACTCAAAAGATATTGCCCTGCAATTACTTGTCCCGGCAGATAAGGATATTCACATCCGTATTGACAAAGATAAATTCCGCCATATCCTTGATAATCTTATATCGAATGCGATTAAATATTCTCATCCCAATACGCTCATTGTGGTGCGCGGTATGCTTACCGATAATGGCATTGTGCGAATTGAAATTGAAGATCAAGGATTAGGTATTGCACCCGATGAAATGAGCAAACTCTTTCAGCGATTTTCAAAACTGAGCACACAACCTACCGGTGGTGAAACCTCAACAGGGCTTGGACTTTCCATTGTCAAACGTTTTGTTGAAGCAATGCACGGCACCGTGTGGGCAGAAAGTCCCGGTAAAAACCAAGGCAGTATTTTCATTATGGAATTTCCGATGGTACAAGAGCAGCATCGTATTTCTCAAGGATAAATAATACTTCTTGGAGATAATTATTCATGTACAAACAAAAAGCCGTAGTGCAGAACCTGCGCAACGGCTTTGAAATTATAGGGCTATACGGAGTAGTTACTCGTAGCGAAGTGTTTCGACCGGATCAAGTTTAGCCGCCTTCCATGCGGGATAAGAGCCAAATACAACACCCATAAAAACACAAATGACAACACTGCCAATAACACTGCCCCAAGGAATGGCCAATGTAAAATTGAGTGCCGCGCTGGCAACAAGTCCAACAACCGCACCAAGCACTATACCTGCAAGACCTCCAAGCTGACACAGAGTAATTGCTTCGATAACAAACTGTGTAAGAATGTCAGTCCGACGCGCTCCAATTGCTTTACGAACACCGATTTCACGAGTACGTTCTTTCACGGACACAAGCATAATGTTCATGATACCAACACCCGCGGCAAGCAAAGCGATAAAGCCGGAAGCATAACCAAAGCTTGTTAAATATCCAGTAAAACCGGCTAAAGCTTGGGTCATACTTTCATTGGTTTCAATTTCAAAATCATTTTCATCACCCGGCTTGTTATTACGGATAACACGCAAGATACCAATGGTCTCGTCGATTGTTTGTTGTAGTTGTACTTTGCTATCAGCTTTTACCGTAATCGACACGGGTTTTCGGGGGTCAGATTCAAATGCCGTTGAGTAAATTGTCATCGGTACCCAAACATAGTTATCAAGTTTTGCACCAAGAAGAGAACCACGTTTTTTCATAACACCAACAACAACAAAACGACCGCCTTTTTGCTTAGTACCGCCTGCTTTAATCATGATTTCCTGACCGATAGGCGAGCCAAACGGAAAGATCCGTGCTGCAACATCCTGACCAATGATGGCAACGCGCCGACTCAAATTATCATCTTGTTCATTGAAAGAACGTCCTTCATCCACAGCAAGATTAACGCAGTCCAAATATGCACTATTGCATCCGACCACATTGACATCAGGATCGGTTGAAAGATTGTTCGCTTTGATTTGCATACCATTTTCAACTTCCGAGAAACCAATGGCCTGTGGCATGGTAGCTCGTACTTGAAAGGTTTTCGCCTGATCATACGACAAGGTTTTACGCTTATTGTATTTCCGCCACTGAGCATTACTCATGATGACAGCAGGAGTGCGTCGCACTTGAAAGGTGTTTTCGCCAAGCATAGCAAGTTGCCCATTCACAGTACTTTCGAGTGATGTTACGGCGGTACCGGCACCAATAATCGCAAATACCCCAATAGCAATACTGAGCAAAGTCAAGCCGGAGCGGAGTTTGTTAGAACGAACGGCATCAAGAGCCATCCACATACTTTCAAGAAAATTTCCCATGGAGATTGATAGGCAAAGATGACGAGAAAATCAGTAGGAGCAGTTATCACTGTATAAGCAAAGGTATATCGAGAGGAAACGACACCTTATGACGGACAATTAGTCGTAGCGCAATGCATCAACCGGATCAAGTTTTGATGCACGCGAAGCGGGCACCATGCCGGCAACGACACCAACTACTACCGAAACACAGGTTGCAATAAACAGCAGATTCAGTGGGATATACGGTGAGAGGAATGTAATCTCCATACCATATACTACTGCCGGCATAAGCAAAGAGCAAAGAACAAAGGAAATCAATGCACCGATAAAACACAGTGTTGATGCTTCTACCAAAAATTGAAAAAGAATCGAACTGCGTTTTGCACCTAATGCTTTACGAATACCGATTTCTTTCGTCCGCTCTGTTACCGACACGAACATGATATTCATGATGCCAATCACACCAACGATAAAGGAAAGCATGGTCATGCCGATACCGACACCCCATACACCCGCGCGAATCGGAGCGATTTGGTCTTTGAATGCCGCAGATTCATTGATGGCGAAATCATCATTAGCACCCGGAGCAAGATTACGGACTTGGCGCATGTAACCAATGGTTTCCGCACGAACATCTTCAATGCGATCTTCACCGCCGGCTTTGACGGCAATCGAAAGACTGCCACGAGTACCAAACATCGAGAGCCATGAATTCAGTGGAATCA
>DHLT01000254.1:17132-21635 GCA_002405405.1 Ignavibacteria bacterium UBA4661
GATAAAGGGTAGGGAGAACATCGATGCCTGTTTTTCCACAACACCGATGATGCGAAATGTTTTAGAATTGACTTTAATCAGTGAACCAATTGCTCCGCCATCCGGGAAAAATCCTTTTGCTACTTCATAGCCGACCACGCAGACAGGCGAGCTGTACTGGTCTTCGACCGGTGTAAAGAAGCGACCATCGGACAATGCGCCTAAAGCGATATTCGCATATGCACTGGCAACACCTGAAATTGCAACACCGTTAGAAACATCATTGCCGCGTTTGACAGTACCATTCCAACGGCGAGCAATCACCGATGTGGCTTCCGCGCTGGAGAAGCGTTCGAGTTTCTCCATCAAGAGTTGTGATTGACGAATCGTAATGTTCGGGCGATTGCGTGTTTCTTGCCACGATACCCTGCCTGTCCAGTCCCATTTGTCAACATAAAGAACATCAATGCCGAGCGAGGATAACGATTGATCGAAAGCACGATCCAAGCCATTGAGAAGCCAGCCCATGAGAATAACGAAAGTAATACCAATGACCACACCCAATGATGTCAAGCCCGAGCGTAGTTTGTTACTGCGAATCGAAGAAAACGCAATCCGAAGTCCTTCAAGAATTTGTGTCAGCATAGCCGTATAGAGAAAAGCCAAAAAGAAAATGAGAAGAATTCAATGCTACGACAACACGATGCATGCTATTCTTGTTCCAAAACAACTGTAGAATCATTGATAGCAATATCAAATGTTTTCTTGTCAAAAGCGGAAACTGGGTTTGGATTGATCAAATCAGATTCAATCATACCATCACGCACTTTGATAATCCGATGCGCATGACGTGCAATATCGGGTTCGTGTGTTACTAAAATGATGGTATTACCCTTCATCCACAATTCTTCAAAGAGCTTCATGATTTCATCACCTGTTTTGGTATCAAGATTACCGGTTGGCTCATCGGCAAGAATAATCGATGGCTCGGTAACGAGGGCGCGAGCAATAGCAACACGCTGACGCTGACCACCGGAAAGCTCATTGGGTTTGTGATCCATACGATCGCCCAAACCAACATTGACAAGAGCTCGTTCAGCTTGTTCCAAACGTTTGTCTTTGCTCATGCCTGAATAGACAAGGGGCAATTCGACATTTTTCAGAGTAGAATACCGAGGCAAAAGATTGAATGTTTGGAACACGAAACCAATTTCCCGATTGCGAATTTCCGCTAACTCATCATCATCCATGTCGCTGACATTGTCTTGCTTGAAAAAATAATCACCTTTGCTCGGTGTATCCAAACAGCCAAGGATATTCATGAGAGTGGATTTGCCCGATCCCGAAGGACCCATAATCGCCACATAATCATTTTTGTAAATCTGAATAGATATATCCTTGACAGCTCGAACCTCTTCTTCGCCCATGACATAGGTTTTCGCAATGTTGCGAATATCAATAATGAGCGGTTTATCGTTGGTTGTTGCTTGCGTACTCATAGAAGAAGTATCCTGATCGAGGAAAGAATGATTAGTTATTATTGTTGCCCGAAGGTTTTTTGGCAAAGGTTGTATCGATACGGATTTTAGCACCATCCTCGAGTTCACGGCTAATCACACGGAATGGACCTGAAATAACTGTTGCATTCTCATCCAAGCCTGATTTAATTTCAATGTAGCCATTATCGCTGATGCCTGTTTCAACTTCTTGCATTTTCACAGTGTTGCCATTTTGAACAAAGACAACGGAAGGCATTTTTTTGGTTTCAGCTTTTTTCTGTTTGGTGTTCTGCACATTGCTTTGCTCGCCCGGACCACCGCCTTGACCATTTGCCTGATTGTTGTCGTTTTTCTCCGGTGATTTACGCAGTGTAACGGCTTGAAGCGGTACTGCAATAACATTGGAGTGTGTTTCTGTCTCAATATCAGCATCGCAACTCATACCGGGGCGGAAGGAGTCATTGTTATCGATTAATCGAATTTTGATCGAGAAATTTACGACCGCATCTTGCTGTCCGGCTGCTTTTGCTTTCGCAGAATTGCCGATTTCACGAACATATCCTTTGAACTCTTTGCCGGGGAAGGCATCAACTTTTACGCGGGTTGTATCGCCAAGCGAAATCAAGATAACATCGTTTTCATCGACTTCAACTTCGGCATTCATCACATTCAAGTCAGAGATACGCATCATTTCTGTACCCTGCATTTGTGCGGTACCCACAACTTTTTCACCTTGTTCAACGGACAATGATGTTACGATACCATCAATCGGAGCATAGATAGTTGTACGCGATGATGATGCCTCGGATTGTTTGAGCGATGCTTGTGCGCGGTCATAGTCGCGTTTTGCTGCTTCAAGGCGTGCCAGAGCCGAGTTGTAGGCGGCTGTCGCATTATCAAGATCATCTTTCGAGGCAAACTGTTTATCAGCGAGTGTTTTGATACGCTCAAAAATTGCTTTGGTACGACTGACTTCGGCTTGTGCTGTACCGATTTGCGCTTTGGTTGCTTCTGCAGATGCTTTGAATTGTTCTACTTGTGCTTGTACCAAATCGGGTTGAATGCGTACAAGGAGTTGTCCTTTTTTCACGCGGTCGCCTTCTTTAACAGCAAGGAAGATAATTTCACCGGATGCTTCCGAAGAGACTTTGACTTCGGTTTCAGGCTGAATTTTACCGGTCGAAGAGACAACTTGGGTAATCGTACGGCGGCTGGTTTTTTCAACTTGCACAGCAATTGACTTATCGCGGTTGCCAAGCATGAATGCCGCAGAGGTACCACCGATAATCAACAAAGCAAGAATAGCAATGAGGATGATACGGCGTTTTTTCGAGTTTTTCTTTTTATTAGCCATGGCTGTAGAGTAATAAAAAATGAAAGGAAAATGTGTGAATCTGTATTCGATTGTGGATTGCTGAATTATTGCTTGTCTAATGTCCCCATAGCAAACTGCACTTGGTACTGCGCGCCAACATAGTTGTAGAGCGCATTGATGCGATTGATGCGAGCATTGGTCAATTGGAAATTCGCATTAACGAAATCCAAGTAGTTCGCCGCACCAACTTTGTATCGTTCGTCAGCAGCATTAAAATTTTGTTCAGCGGCTTTGAATGCACGATTGGTAACATCAACTTGTTTTTCCGAAGTAGCAAGCTGTGTCAGAGCATTTTGTAACTCATTGGAAATACGAAGTTCAGCGGCACGAGCATCATATTGACGTTGGAGCAATTGCGCCTGTGCGCCTTGAATCTGATTGTCGCGGCGAAGACCATCAAAAATGGGAATAGACAAAGAGAGAGAAAGAAATTTTTGTGCGCGATCAAAGTTGCTAAACTCTGTACCATTCCAAAACCAACCGCCGAAGAGATTAAGGGATGGATACCATCCGGATTTTGATGCAAGCAAGTTTCCTTCTGCTGCTTGGATATTATGGCGTGTTACTGCATAATCAGCACGATTATTGAGTGCGGTTGAAGCGAGTTGACCTAAGGAGCCAAGCGATCCACGGAATTGATCCATATCGTTTTGGCTGATAGAACTCGGAATATTCATCGGTGCAAAATCGGTGTTTTGCTGTGCACTCATGCCCAGTGAAGTCAAAAGATTGTTTTTAGCAATTTCAAGATCATTCTCAGCTTGTACAAGCTGAACCTCACGATTGCCATTATCTGCTTCTTGCGTATAGACATTCGCTATAGGAATAGTACCTGCTTCAAATTGAGCACGTACACGGGCAAGTTGTTGTTTGCCGGTTTCAACATCTTGTTTCCGAATATTGAGAACTTGTTGTGCGCGCATTACCGTAAGGTATTGAGCACGAACCGTATTGAGCGTGCGTTGGAGAGTAAACTGAGTATTTTTCTGTGTCGCTTCTAAACCGGCTTTTGCTTGATCGATATTCCCTTCGCGGTTAAATCCGTCAAACACATTGTAATTGATACGCAAGCTGGCGTTGAAGTTATTGTCAGCAGGACGCTGTTCGCCAATCACAACACCTTGTACAACAATAGGTGTTGTAATAAGAAAAAGATTACGCTGCCATCCACTATTGACGCTTATGGTAGGTAGATAGCCGGAATTTGCTAAACCAACTTGCGATTGTGCAACATTGATTTGCGCTCGTTGGCTCAAGACATCAAGGTTCTCGCCTGCGGCAATTCGCAAGCAGTCGTCGAGTGTGAGGGTGCGAGCGGTATTGCCGCTGACTTGAGCAAGAGCTGTGCCTGAAAGTGCAAAGCTGAGTGCTACTGCAAGGAACATGCCCCGCGAAACAAAACGAAAGAAAGAGGAATTGTGTTGCATGATGACGACCAAGAATAAAAAAACAAGTGTGTACATTGTTGGATGTGCATAGGCTTATTATAGCTGTGTAACGAAAGAGTTAAATAAATGTTACGAGGTGCAATAATTTTTAAATGTGTAAATACACGCCCAAACCGTAAGGAGTTGTATCTTCCGTGCTGTACATGCTGAGATAGACGATGCTACGGTTTCTCGCGCTATGTGCCATGGTCAATTTTTCTTC
>DHLT01000254.1:21755-22855 GCA_002405405.1 Ignavibacteria bacterium UBA4661
GTCAATTTTTCTTGATGTATTTTTGGACACAACTTTTCTTGACAAAGTGGAGCAATCATGGATTTGCATGCAGCATTTATGAATCTTTTGATTACCATGCCGGTATTTCTGTTGTCACTATCGGTGCATGAAGCCGCACATGCGGCAATGGCATTGCGTTGTGGTGATGACACGGCATACAGTGAGGGGCGAGTAACGATCAATCCTATACCGCACATCGATATTATTGGCACTTTGCTGATGCCAACTCTCTCGATTTTTACAGGCGGCTTTGCTTTTATTGGTTGGGCAAAGCCTGTGCCGGTCGATTGGCGTAATCTCAACAATCCGCGCAGAGATGATACACTCATCGCACTCGCCGGACCTGCTTCCAATATTGTTTTATCGCTGATATTTCTTGCTGTCTTAGCAGGAGTATTATACTCACCGCTTGATATGTCTGCCGGTAGTTTAGGCGAGTTGCTGATGAAAATTTCTCGCTATGGTGTGATGATTAATGTATCGTTAGCAGTCTTCAATATGATTCCCATTCCACCGCTTGATGGCTCGCATGTTGTTGCTAATGCTCTGCCGCATGAGATGGCAGAGAAGTATCAATCGATTGCAGGTTATGGTTTCTTCATTCTCCTCTTTATCATGAATGTTCCCGCCATTCGCCAATTGTTTAGTGGCATTATTCGTAGTATCTTGAGTGCATATTTTTCCGTGCTAGTGTAGAGAGAACAATCGATGATGATTGTTTCATAAAGAACCACGCTTTATGCTGTTTTAATCACCCATATAGAGTAGGAGTTTGTATGAGTTTGTTGCAAGAATTCAAAGATTTTGCTGTCAAGGGTAATGCTCTTGATTTGGCAGTTGGTGTCATTATTGGCGGTGCTTTTGGCAAAATTGTGTCATCGCTCGTGGCGGATGTCATTATGCCGCCGATTGGTATTCTCATTGGTGGAGTGAATTTTACCGATTTGGCAATCACGCTCAAAGCCGCAGTTGATGGTAAGCCCGCTGTGATGTTGACGTATGGTAAATTTGTGCAAGCTATTGTCGATTTCCTCATCATTGCTTTCACCATTTTTATCATGGTAAAAGGTCTCAATTCA
>DHLT01000081.1 GCA_002405405.1 Ignavibacteria bacterium UBA4661
CATGTTATCTTTTACTTTAGAAAAGTCATTAAATAGTCTGAAATATCTTAGCTTTTCTACGAACAAATACAATTTTCCGAAGAATAGCGTATTTTCCTATACGTTTATTGGGTGGAGTAATAGCTCTTTTTTCCTGACTCTTGACTGTAGTGCTTATGGCAAAAATTCTTGTAATCGAAGATGAGCAACATTTGCGTGCAACGCTTCATGATCTTCTATATCTCGAGGGCTATGAAGTACAACTTGCGCCTGATGGAAAAGAGGGTGTTGCGAAAGTATTTCAGGTCCAGCCGGATCTGATTGTCTGCGATGTTATGATGCCTGAAATGAGTGGTTATGAAGTGCTGACAACTCTGCGCGCAAGTCATTCGGCAGTGGCAACGGTGCCATTTATTTTTTTAACGGCAAAAGCAGAGCGTGAAGATCATCGACTTGGTATGGAGTTAGGGGCAGACGATTACATTGCAAAGCCCTTTGATAAGCATGAGGTTTTCAGAGCGATTAAAACCCAACTCGATCGTCGACAAAAAATGCAAGAAGCGATTACTGCACAATTAAACAGCTTGCAGAGTTCGACAACAATTGCACTCAATCATGAGTACCTCACCCCTATGACTAATATCAAGAGTGGTTTGGAGTTGCTCAATATGTATGGCGAGAATCTTTCGGTAGATCAAATCAAAGAAATCGTCTCGACATCATTAAGTGCCACAGTGCGGTTAGAGAGACTTATTCATAATCTTTTACTGTTCCAAAAGATACATGCGGGTCTATCGCTGAAAGAAGAATGGTTAGAACCTATCGATATTGTTTCATTGACAAATAAAATTATCTACAAGGTCAATAGACAGAACGAACGTGCCAATGTTCGTGTTGACTGTGCAGAGGCAGTTGTTCACAGTGATAAAGAATATCTTATGACGGCATTGTATGAAATTCTTGATAATGCCTATAAGTTTTCGGATCCTCAAACGTCTATTGAAATCACAGGTAGTATTCAGGACGACAAATATTGTCTGCGCATCACAGATCAAGGACGTGGTATGCTGCCAAATGAAATTGATCAAATTGGTGCCTTCAAACAATTTGAACGTGACCGCTTTGAACAACAAGGTGTCGGTTTAGGATTGTTTTTAGCGCGCGAGCTTGCACGCATCTCTTTTGCAAAAATGTCGATTGCAAGCACGCCGGGTGAAGGAACGGTTGTGGAGTTTATGTTGCCCTTGTATCAAAGATAGTTTGTTGTATTCGTTATTTTGTTAGGCGATTATGCCTGATTCATTGTATGGAATAGATGCTTCAGCATACCGCTTGTTTGCACAGCAAACAAGTGACATACTCTTTGAATATTGTTTGAGTATTAACAGTGCAAAGCAGGTGTGGGAGAATATTTCTGCTTGGGCTACGGTTACTATTCCTCCATCACCGATAGTTTTTGAGCGTAAAACTGCTTATGCGCTCAAAGCCTTCCCGGATATTTTTTCTGCACTACAAGAAATTACCGATGATGAACAGTTAGCGGAATTGTATCGATTATGGCAATCAGCCCACAGCAATGGTTTTGCTATTGGAACATTTCGAATTCATTGCAATGATTATCGTGTATTGAACTGGCAAATCTATGTTGTTGCATTGCCAATGCATGGGCATCATACTGTGCAAGGGGAACGGCATTTCCTTTGTAGCATCAAAGATATTACTTGGCAACATGCTTCTTTTGAAGAACATCGACAGGATGAGCTTGCTCGGCAAAATGTAGAACTGCAAATGACTCGCGAGCGGTATCAGTTTTTGGCTGACAATATGAGTGATATTGTTGTTTTGCGTGATGTTCGCACTCATACTCTCCTGTATGTATCACCTTCGATCTATCATGTCCTCGGTTATACTCCCGAAGAATACTATGATCTTAGTCGTGAAGGCGCACTAGTACATCCTGAAGATCGGCTATTTGCTATAGCTATACTTAATAAGGCGTTAGAAAAAGAGAATAATGAAGGAACAGTGGTGACACGCCTGCGTCATGCACAAGGGTACTATGTGTGGCTTGAATCGCGTGTACGTGTCCTGTCGAATGAACAAGGTGAACCATTTGCTACAATTTCCGCCTCGCGTGATATTACTCGTCGTGTAGAGACAGAACAAGCTCTTAAGAAAAGTGAGAACCTCTATCGTTTGTTAGCAGATAATATGCACGATGCAATTATGCTGTATGACAAAGACTTCCATCTTCTTTTTGTCTCGCCTTCTGTACAGTCCGTATTAGGGTTTTCAGTTGCAGAATACAGTACCCTTCAGAATGGAGAATTAGTGCATCCTGATGATCTTGCAGGTGTCATTGCACATATTCAGCAAGCATTTATTGAAGCTGAAAAACGATTGGTTATGCGGTATCGTGTTCGTCATAAAGAAGGACACTATATTTGGATAGAATCGCGAGCACATATTGTTGATGATGATACACACACGATGTCATCAATATGGCAAGTGCGCGATATAACATCGGAAGTAGAGGCAGATGAAGTCAAAGAGCGGGCACGCCGAGAAATGCGTTTAGCACTCGAACATGAACAGAATGTTAATCGGATTCGAACGCATTTTATGACAATGGCATCACATCAATTTCGCACACCACTGACTGTTATTCGGTCAAATGCAGATTTGATTAATCTGCAGTTGATGGCTATTAAAAACAGCAAAGACCTATCTCATGCTATGTCTGATGTGGAGCAACGACGTATAGCTCTCATGGAGAATTCTGTTGGTCGACTGAACGCTGAGGTTGATCGCATTGTTGGTATGCTTGAAGATATTTCTCTATTAGCAGATATTGAAGCAAACCGTATTCAATATGCACCCGAGCGATATGATGTTTGTGCATTGCTGTATGAGCGCATCAACGAGTTTTCTGCTAGAACAAGTCGCCAAATTGTCTTTGAGCCGAAAACGGAACCATGTATGATGCGATTTGATTGGTTTTTATTGCAACAAGCATTCGATCAAATTTTATCGAATGCGTTGAAGTATTCCGAAGGCAAAAAGAGTCCATACGTATCATTGTTTGCTACGGAACAAGAAGTCTATATCACTGTGCAAGATTTTGGTATCGGTATTCCTGAGCAAGAGCAAAACAATATTTTTCGGAGTTTTTCCCGTGCTCATAACGCACTCAATATACAAGGTTCAGGTATGGGGTTGGTTATTGCGCAAGCACTGGTTGCTTTGCATAGTGGAATGATAACATTTACAAGTACGGCACAAACAGACATACAGCAAAAGAAATCAACACATGCTAATGATGCAGATACATCTGAAACTACATTCACAATTATTCTGCCCAAAAATATTGTGTAAGAAAAAGTACGGGTATTGCTATGGCACATATTCTTGTTATCGATGACGAAAAACAAATTCGAGCTACGATTGTTGATTTACTCTTGTTAGAAGGGCATGATGTTTCTGAAGCAGAAAATGGTCATGATGGTTTAGCAAAAATATATCAGCATAGCCCGGATTTGGTTGTATGTGATATTATGATGCCCGATATAGATGGTTATGAAGTGCTCAAACTCGTTCGACAAAGCGCAACACCTTTTTCGACAGCACCGTTCATTTTTTTGACAGCAAAGACTGATCGTACTGCACAGCGTTTAGGTATGAATCTTGGTGCTGACGACTATTTGACAAAGCCATTTGATGTCAGTGACCTTTATCAAGCGGTCAACACTGCATTAGTCAAGCGTGCTACCTACATACAAGAAGTGAATGAGCGACTGAAAAAACTTCAGCAGTCGGGTATTAGTGTATCAAGTCATGAGTATCTTACCCCGCTGACAAGTATTCTGGGTGGTACAGAATTTTTGTATTTGTATGGTGATAGTATGAATGCAGAGCAGCAAAAAGAAATACTGCATTCTGTCATTCAAGCAAGCAAGCGATTGGAGCGCAGTATTCAAAACTTTTTGCTTTTTCAAAAAGTACAAACAGGCGTTGCTCGCTTTGAGGGGTATGAGCGATATCATTCTTTACAAGATTCGATTGCAAAAGCCATCGATCGTGTGATAGAGCGCTTTCCCGGACGTGCGCAGGATATTATTGTACAGGTTGATGCAATTACACCGACCATGGACTATGAATATGTTGAAAAAATCTTGCTCGAAATTTTGGATAATGCACTAAAGTTTTCTCCGCAAGGAGTATCCGTGCTGGTTGAAGGGGAACGAGCAGATACAGAATATATTCTTCGCATTCATGATCGAGGTCATGGTTTCCCTGATTCATACATTCCGGAGATTGGAGCATTTCGTCAGTTTGACCGTGCAATTTACGAGCAGCAGGGCACAGGACTTGGATTGTACTTGGTGCGCTCTTTGCTTGAAATGTATGGTGGTCGTGTAACAATCGACACTGCTGTCGGGCATGGCACGACAGTAGAGATTGTTTTTCCATGTACATCGACATAAAGTTTCAACATGAATTTCCTCATAAGATAGTTTTGTACAGCGTAATTTGAGATTGCTTCTCTATGAACACAGTGTACTTCACATTCTTTCTTCACATATTTTTATAAGGGTAATGCAACAATTTATTTCTTCTTCGCGCCTGCGCTCACTCTGCTTCGGCGTGGCATTTGTAGCACTTGTCTCACTAATGGCTCTGCCTGCTACTGCACAACAAGCCAGAGATGCTTTTAGCACGGGTAAATTTGAGCAATTAGATCAAATTCTTCCAAGCCCGAATACTTATCGTACAGCTTCGGGTGCACCGGGTCATGATTATTGGCAGAATCGTGCTGACTATGTGATTACCTGTGAGCTAGATGATGCAACGCAATCCGTCAGCGGTTCCGAAACGATTACTTACTACAACAATTCGCCCGATCAGCTGGACTACTTGTGGATTCAACTTGATCAAAATGCATTTGCAAAAACTTCAGAAACATATTTAACTCGTACAGGTTCACTTGAGCGTACATGGCGATTTGGTTCACCAATTGATGTGGTAAAGAGCTTAATCAAGCAAGAAGAATTCGATGGCGGCTTTAAGCTTGGTGCTGTCAAAGATGCTAATGGCAAGCCGCTCAAATATGTGGTCAATAAAACAATGATGCGTATTGATCTACCTACTCCCCTTCGCTCTAAAGGAACAGTAAGTTTTTCGATTGAATGGAAGTTCAATATTGTGCCAAAAGAGTTTTCTGCACGTTCATGCTATGAGTATTTTCCAAAAGACAACAACTACTTGTATGAAGTAGCACAGTGGTTCCCACGCATGGCTGTGTACACCGATTACATGGGATGGCAACATAAACAATTCTTAGGGCAAGGTGAATTCACGCTTCCTTTCGGAAATTATCGTGTAAGCATTACAGCCCCGGCAGACCATGTTATTGCTGCTACCGGTGTTCTGCAAAATCCTAATGCCGTACTTACTGCGGATCAACGTGCACGTTATGCCAAAGCAGAAAAAACATTTGATAAACCCGTGCTGATTATTACGCCGGATGAAGCAAAGAAAAACGAAACAGCACCAAAAGCAACAACCAAAAAAACATGGGTGTATACAGCACAAGATGTTCGTGACTTTGCGTGGGTATCATCACGGAAATTTATTTGGGATGCGATGGCTGTTGATGTCGAAGGCAAAAAATCAATGGCAATGTCGTTGTATCCAAACGAAGGCAATCCTTTGTGGGAACAATATTCCACACGTTCGGTAGCACATACATTGAAAGTCTATTCAAAATACACTGTTCCCTATCCGTATCCGGTAGCAATCTCAGTGAATGGTCCTGTGGGCGGTATGGAATATCCGATGATTTGTTTTAATGGTCCTCGCCCTGAGCCTGATGGTACCTACACCGAGCGTACCAAATACGCGCTCATCGGTGTTGTTATTCACGAGGTAGGGCATAATTTCTTTCCGATGATTATCAATTCAGATGAACGCCAGTGGACATGGATGGATGAAGGATTAAATACCTTTGTGCAATATCTTGCTGAAAAAGAATGGGATCGCGATTATCCTGCGCAACGTGGTCCGGCGCGTAATATCGTTGGTTATATGAGCGGACCACCAAGTTCGCTGAATGCCATCATGACGAATTCCGAGAATGTTAGCAATCTTGGCGCGAATGCCTACAGCAAACCTGCTACAGCACTCAATATTCTCCGCGAAACAGTCATGGGACGCGAGCTTTTTGACTTTGCTTTTAAGACTTATTCTAAACGCTGGGCGTTCAAACACCCAACACCAGCCGATTTCTTCCGTACAATGGAAGATGCTTCGGGGGTTGATCTTGATTGGTTTTGGCGTGGTTGGTTCTATGGTAATGATGCATGTGATATTGCTCTTGGCAAAGTAACGCGTTATGTCATTGACACACAAAATCCTGATGTTGAGCAAGCGAAGAAAAAAGCCGAAACCGCAGGATTGCCTCCGGATATTTCGGATATGCGCAACAAGACTGATATTAAACAAAGTTTTATTGAAGCAGATACGGCAGCACAAGATTACTACAACAAACGTGATGTCTTTGCGATTACACCATGGGATAAAGAGAAATACGAGAAATATATGGCTTCGCTCAGCGAAGAAGACCGCGCTTTGGTGAAATCAGGAAAAAATTTCTACGAAGTAGAATTTGAAAACATTGGTGGTCTTGTCATGCCGGTAATTCTCGAAACTACCTATGAAGATGGTACAAAAGAAATTACGCGTATTCCCGCAGAAATCTGGCGTTTGAACAACTCACGGGCTACAAAAGTGGTTATGACAAACAAACCTGTAAAACAATTTTTAATTGATCCATATCTGGAAACAGCTGATATTGATCTTTCCAATAATGCAGCGCCCGTGGGTGGTATGTCAGCGCCAACACGTTTCC
>DHLT01000012.1:0-1800 GCA_002405405.1 Ignavibacteria bacterium UBA4661
TCATTATCATCAACATATATGTTTGATATTGGTGGTGGTGAATTGCTCCTGATTGTTCTGGCAATTCTCCTTCTTTTTGGTCCAAAAAAAATACCTGAGCTTGCACAAATGTTTGGAAAAGGTTTGGCACAATTTCGTAAAGCTCAAACCGAATTTCAACGCAATCTTAATGCTGTAAGTGATGAAATTCAGCAAGAAGCAGTCGCTGTCCAACAGCACATTGAGTATGTACCACCAAGCGGTGCTGTACCAACTGTTCATGATACAATGGTCGCACACGCAGAAAGTATAGAAAGCACGACGCACTCTTCGATAAATATATCGAATCATGATAAGCGTGCCGAGACAACGCACAATGTTGAGAATAATACACCGGAAAGTAGTCCACTCAACGAAGTTCCAGTTCAACCTATCGTTATTCGACCGGCTTCTACTTCGGTTGCGCGTTCGTAGTCAATAATGTTTTATTATTTATCCTTGAAGGTCATTTTAAGATAATATTCGGCTATCATACTCCGATATATACATCATGTTCGACCTATTTGTTGTTTTGACGTTTTTCTTTTCTTTTTCTCTTGTTACTGTTATATGACTTTTTCGTATCTGCATGACCGTCGTGCTTTTCAAGAACAAACGCTTACCTGTGTAGCACGTACTCAAGAGTGTCTTGAGCGTATTCATGAATCAGCTAATCTTAATATCTTTATCACGGTCACCGGGGAGCATGCGATTGCTTCGGCACAAGAGTCTGATGCACGGTTTGCGCAAGGTAATCCACGTCCTTTAGAGGGAATGATTATCGCTATTAAGGATAATATTTCAACGAAGGGTGTACGAACAACATGTGCCTCAAAAATTCTACATAACTATGTGCCTGTATACGATGCGACAGTGATTGAGCGGCTACAGAATGCAGGGGCAATCCTCATTGGCAAGACCAATATGGATGAGTTTGCAATGGGGTCGTCGAACGAGAACTCTGCATACGGTGCAGTACGTAATCCCATACATCAAGAATATGTTCCCGGAGGGTCTTCGGGAGGATCTGCGGCCGCAGTTGCGGCGGGCATGTGTCATACTTCACTCGGTTCTGATACAGGTGGTTCTGTACGTCAACCCGGATCATTTTGTGGCTTAGTTGCCCTTAAGCCGACATATGGACGTGTGTCGCGCTATGGGCTGGTTGCATTTGGTTCATCGCTCGATCAAATTGGTGTCTTTGCAACAAATGCCGATGATTGTTCAGCGGTGTTAGATGTTATCGCAGGCAAAGACGATCGCGATGCTACTAGTGCTCCGATTGCCAATAGCCGAGCGCATGAAGAATTAAAACTGCCTTTGCCGGAGAAATTTACTCTTGCAGTGCTTGATATAGCACAACTGCAAGGATGCGATGCAGAAGTTCTGAGTGCCTATCAGTCCATGCAAGAACGTTACAAAGCATTAGGGGCAATCATAGAAACAGTCAAGATTGATCTTGCTGACCTATCTATTCCTACATACTATGTGATTGCAACAGCAGAGGCATCATCTAATTTGGCACGGTATGATGGTATTCGTTTCGGCTTACGTGTCAATGGAGTGAATGACGATGACGACGTATATGTTATGTCGCGTACGCAAGGCTTTGGTGCAGAAGTAAAGCGTCGTATTATGCTTGGAAATTATGTTTTATCCTCCGGATATTACGATGCATACTATACAAAGGCTCTTAAAATTCGGCGCTTGATGGCAGAAAGCTATAAGCGTATTTTTACTCGTGCACATGCTTTGCTTTTGCCTACATCACCGGTATTGCCT
>DHLT01000012.1:1929-4049 GCA_002405405.1 Ignavibacteria bacterium UBA4661
GTATTGCCTTTCAAATTGGGCGAAAAAACATCTGATCCTCTTGCTATGTATCTTGCCGATATTTTTACAGTCTCGGCAAATTTGGCAGGCATTCCGGGTTTATCGATACCGGCAGGCGTATCCGCAGAGGGTTTACCTATTGGTATGCAACTTTTGGGTGATCATTTTAAAGAAAGCGAACTCCTTCGATATGCTCACTATGCTCTACAATCCGCGTAATTCTTTGATATTTCATGTGTATGTATCAGCATTATCTTTCCTTCAATTGATAATGCTCAGCATGGTGTTGTGCTTTATAGCAACTCATCCAGTTGTTGCTCAAACAGATACTGATCGGCGCAAAGAGCAGGTCGCCCAATCATATGAACAAAGTGGCGATTATCGCAGTGCAGCGCGTTTATATCAAGAATTGTACGCTCAATATCCTGCTTCGGAAGAATATTTTTCCGGTGTGGTGCGATCATTAGGTGGCTTGAATCAATATGCCGCATTGGTGCCAATTATTGAAGAGCGTATGGCAAAATACCCTTCGGTTGAGGTTGCAGGATTATATGGAGAAGTCTTGTGGCGCATAGGGCGTACGAAAGATGCAGAAGCAATATGGGACAAGGGAATAAATATTGCTCCTCAGGAAGAAAAAACATATGCTACACTCGCTCAAGCATGTATCCGCGCACGGGCTTCAGAGCGGGCAATTATTGTTTTGAAAGAAGCGCGATTTCGATTGAAGAATAAAACAATTTTTGCAGACGAATTGTCGCAATTGCTTGGTTCTGCCGGCTTATACGAAGAGGCTGTCACAGAAACAATTGGGGTCTTGCAACGCGGGCGTAATATTGCTGTGGCACAAGCACGAATTAGCGCGTATCTGACAAATGACAAAGCAATCAAAGAGACAACAAAAGCACTTGAAAGTATTGCCGCGAACGACCGTAACAATGTTTTGTTGCAGTATGTCTATGCGTGGTTCTTGCGCGAGATTAAGCAATATCCTAAGGCACTTGCCGTTACTCGAATTCTCGACGAGATCAGCCGTGCTCAGGGACGTGAATTATATCTGTATGCAGAATTAGCGCGTAATGAAGGGTTTTATGAGGAAGCGATTCAAGCGTACAATGATGTGATTGCCAAAGGAAAAAACTCGCCCAATACCATTGCTGCGCTGTATGGCTATGTACGAGCTTTAGAAGGCAAATTACAGGGGTTTGCAAGTGAGAATACCATGTTTTCTATGCAAAGTATTGCAGAAGATCAGATCAAGGACCTTATCGAGCGGTATAGCGCTATTTATCGGGAATATCCGCAGACACCTTTTGCCGCTGATGCCCTCCTACGCATAGCTACATTATATGCTGAACGACTGTTTCAGATCGAACAAGCACAGAGCACATTACGACGTTTGTTGACCCAATATGGTGGTATGGAGTCTGCGGCTATCGGGTATATTCAATTGGGAAAACTCTTTATTGCACAAGCGCGACTCACAGAAGCAGAAGAAGTTTTCCGACAAGCCATCAGTGCCTTAAAAAATTTTCCTGATCAAGTAGGCGAAGCACAATTTTTGCTCGCAGAAATTGCTTTATATCGTGGTAACCTTGATACAGCGCAAACATTATACCAAGACCTTGCAGGTAAGCCGAATACAGATATTGCTAATGATGCTTTGGAGCGATTATCTCTACTAGAATCTGTCATGAATGAGAAACAGCGCTCTGCTTTGAAGCTTGTTATGCAGGCCGAATTGCGAGAGAAACAACGCCGTACGGATGAAGCGGTCGTCTTATATCATGATGCTATTGTAGCGGCACCACGTTCCTTGTTACATGAGCGAAGTCTCTTTCGTCTAGCGCGGTTGTATGCGCAAGAACAAGTACGAAGCCAGCGAAGTACTGCATGGCAATCAGCCATTGCTATGTGTGATACTTTAGTGATGCAATTTTCTGATGGTGTTTTTGCTGATGAAGCGCTAATGCTATGGGGGCAGTTGCTCATGGATCGAGCTATGAGTGTCGAGCAGGAAGCTGAGCAACTCAAAGCAAAAGTAACCGATAAAGCATCGCCAAATGATCCTGCTGTCATACTGACCTTGATGGAGGAAGCTAAACAGCGTCGAGCAGAAG
>DHLT01000012.1:4207-9771 GCA_002405405.1 Ignavibacteria bacterium UBA4661
CTTACGCAAATTCTCATCAAATTCCCTAAATCACCCCTTGCCGGTTCTGCACGTAAACGTATTCGTGCCCTTCGTGGTGATGTGTAATATGGTAGAGCCGAAACGATTGACAAGAAACTTTTGTACCTTTGTGGGGAGCATATAGCCATGCAACTTGATTGTTTTGTTCAAACATTGTCGACGAGCTTACCGCCTGCAACAGCCATGAAAGGTGATAGAATTGGGTTACAATTACAAAGCGGAAGAACAGAATTTTCAACGCTCTTTATCACAATGGATCTTACTGAAGAGGTAGCACGCGAGGCAATAGCATGCGGTGCAGAGTGTATTCTAACATTTCATCCGTTACTTTTTTCTCCTTTAACAACGTTGACCGAAGAAGATCGAGTTGGTCGGATTGCAACTATGCTTGTTCAGCATCGCATTGCAGTAGTTGTTGCACACACAAATTTTGACGCTTTTCCGCGTGGTACAAGCACATTGCTGGCAGAGGCATTAGGATTGACGGTACAAACATTTTTAGTTCCTGATGGAGGATGCACAGGTTTCGGCATGGGAGTTGTATGTGAAATGACAGAGGGTCTTTCACTAGATGAACTGCTTCAGCGTATTGCCGATGTTACTCATGCGCCACTTCGCTTTACTGAGGGCAAAAACGCGATGCTTTATCGTATAGCCATTGTGGGCGGAAGCGGTATGTCGCTTGTTGACGCAGCTCTTAGTGCAAAAGCCGATGTGTTTATCACAGCTGATGTGAAATATCATGATTTCCATCGTGTACGTGGTACCATGGCGTTGATTGATCCCGGACACTATGAAATGGAGCAATTTGTTGCTCGTGGTTTACAAGAGGTCGTACAAAAAATGCCCAATCAACCGGAACGAATTGTATTGTCGAAAACATTGCCTAACCCGGTACGATACTATCCTGCATCGCACTATATCAGCAAGCAAGTTGAGGCTTTACACAAGTAAAAAGTTCAGATGCTTGCGCCTCACGTAGGATTGTTACTCGGAGTATACCATAGCAAGCGAAAAATGACGAATAGCAGACTTCATATATTTTCATTCACACTCTTAAGGAAACAGCAATGATAAAAGATCAACTCACGACACTTGCACGGTTGGCGGCAATTGACACACAGTTGGAGGAGTTGGAAGAAGAGCTAGGGGAGCTTCCTCAGGAGGTCAAGCAGTTAGAACGTGCGATGCGTGCCAAGCAAAGTGTCTTAGATGATATACGATTGCAGTTAGAAGAAGCTCAAACTGCACGTAGTAATGCACGTGTGCGCGTGCAAGAACTTCATGATCGCGAAAAGCTACTTGGCGAGCAGCAAAAAACCGTCCGTAATAATCGTGAGTTTGACGCAATTACCCGTGAAATTGAAGCAATCAGAGCAGAATTGAAAGAGCAGGAGCGATTAATTGGATCAGTGAATCTTACTGAAGAAAATTTGCAGCAACGTATCGGCGAACAGGAAAAAGATTGTAATGATGCGCAAGAACTCTTGCAAGCTAAAGAAGATGAGCTTCGTAAGGTCGCTGAAGAGCACGATGAAGACACAAAAAAACTCATCGACGATCGTATTCTCTTGATTGGCACATTACCTTCAGAAGCTCGTGCATTGTATGAACGAATTCATGAGCGGTTTGCAAATGCCGCAGTACTCATGCGTCATCCACGTGGCAGTAATGGTCAGCCGGTGTATAGTCGTGGTGCATGCTCGGGCTGTTTCAGTGCAGGCTCATCTTTACGTATTCAGCAGATTCGTAAATACGATGCAATACATCAATGTGAGCACTGTAGTCGTATTCTCTTTACCGATGAATGTATTCCCGCCGAGAGCGAAGATTAAGTGAATAAAGTATGGCAATCATGACATTCCAGTATGCTAGGATAGTGCTGTCATCATGGATGATGGCACTTTTTATTGGTAGTTTTCTTCCCTTATATGGAGTTGGAAGAGAACATTATATTCACGAGGGTCAAGTATTGCATTTGCCTGTTAGTGATGATGGAATATTGCACCCGATTCATCTCAGCTATATGGAAATGCATTTTAATCCAAGCACAAAAGTCTTTGAAACAACGCTCAAAGTATATCTTGATGATATTGAAGCAATGATTAAGCGTACGCAAAACATTGAAATGAAGCTCTCCTCACCCAAAGAGCATCCGCAATCAACTGAACTTATGATGCAGTATATCAAGAGTACTTTTTCGGTGGAAGTGAATGGCAAAAAACTTTCCGAAACGCGCTTTATCGGCAAAGAATATGACCTTGAAGCTGTATGGCTTTATTTTGAAATTCCTCTTTCCAACGATGGTTCTGTAGCGGACATGACCTCACCGACAATGCTGACAATTCGGAATGCCATCTTGCATGATATGTATGCCGATCAGAACAACATGGTGCATTGCACTATCAGAGGGGTCAAAAAAAGTATTCTCCTTCGTAAAGGACGCGATGTAGAACAGATACGATTCTAATGCTTGTTCACTATACCTTGTATCCCAATTCGCACCAAAGATGAGCTTTTCTCTATGATATATTTGATCATGAAGAGGAAAGGGGTGGCTTTGCTGTTGGTAATTCCACAATGAATGTTGCACCATGACCTAAAGTAGATTCGCACCATACTCGACCACTCATGTGCTCAACCATTTTTTTTACAATGCTCAATCCCAATCCTGTACTATGTTCTCCGGCAGTTGGTTTTGGTGTTAAGCGCGCAAATTTCCCAAAGAGTTTTTTGAGATCATCGTTGGACAAACCCGGACCTTGATCTTGTACTTCGATGCGGACACAGCCGATTTTTTCGGTTATACGAATAAATACACTACGTGACAGTGGTGAATACTTGATAGCATTCGAAATCAAATTATCAATGATTTGCTCTGTTGCATGTTGATCGGCAAAGACGCATTGTGAACCAAGAACTTGCAATTCAAGATGAATGTTTTTATCCTTGGCGGGTTGTCGATAAAAAGCAATGATATGCTCGACGAGGGGTAGCATGTCAAATTCTGTAAAATTGGTGGTAAAACCACCTCTTTCTAAACGATTGACATCTAAAAGATTAACCACAAGATTTAGCATACGTGCTGATGATTGCAAGATAGTTCGGAGTAATTCCGTTCGCATGTCGGTATCCATATGTTCTTCCGATTCAAGCATAAACTCGGCGGTTCCCTTTACCACCGTGATGGGATTCTTTAAATCATGCGATACAATACCCAAAAACTCATTCTTTTCGTTATTCAGTTCTAAGAGCCGTTCATTTTGCCGTTGCAGTTCTTCGGCTGTTTCGAGTAAGGCATGTGTTTTTTCGTCAACTAACTGCTGAAGTTCCTGTTTACGGTGCTCTAATCGTCGAACATTAATTTTCACAATACCCCACATTAGGACACCCGCTCCTGTACTAATGATAACCGATACCCACCACCGCTGATACCATGCTGGAGCAACACTCAAAGTAAAGACTAATGGTTCGCTCCAACGATATGCACCGTCTTGAATTGCACGCATTTCCAAGCGATATACGCCTTCGGGCAGGTCGAGAATGGTGAACTTTGACTCGACTTGTGATGGTGACCACGAAGTATCTGTTTGATTGTTGAGCAAACGATATTGATAGTACATAGTGCTATTGCCAAATGCAATAGAAAGCACCTGCACTTGTATGCTAGAATGATATGGCAAAACAAATTCTTTAGTATTGGTATGCCTCGCACCCGGAGCAAACAAACCCGCACTTTCGAGTGCCGATAATGATTGCTTCGCATCACCTACCCTGATAGACGTGAAAAAAGGTGTTGCAGTTATTTTTTGTATAGCACTGGAAATAGGAATAAAAGCCATTCCTCCGACCGTACCAACTATGATACTATTTGTATGGCGGTCATAGAGCATTGCACGCAACACCGTCTCATTAGCAGGCAAGCCATTGAATTCATTCAAAAAGAAATATGAGCCATTGGGATAATACACCAACACGCCAAAACTCGTTCCAATCCACAGTACACCTGACGAGTCACTCGTAATGGACTTAAAGTTCCTTACTTTCTCACCGGTTGAGGCATAAATGATAGGGATAGAATCGATACCCCGAGCCGTATGGTGGAATAGTCCTTGATTGGTACACAGCCATATATCATTCTGTTCTTTTGCCCATAGGGCATTAACTTCGAATCCGGGATGTATTGTGCCATCCGATAGTGCAATACTGATGTCTTCAAACCGATCCCTTTGCTCCGAATACCGAAAAAGATATCCTACATTTCCCTGACTACGTCCAGCACAAAACAACGTACCATCAGTTGTTTCGGAAAAAAACCGAATTACAGACATAAGTCCACGTCTTTCGTCATAGTGTTGTGCATTAGCATGCGCTAAAGAGGATGCCTGCTCGTCAATACGCAGAACGCCGGCTGCCAGCTCCGCACATCCCCATAGCCTAGAGTGAGAATCTGCAAAAAGATGAAATATCGTCGGATTGCGTACCGTACCGGAAAGTGTAGGTATAGATTCATGCTTGCTCAATGTCTTAACATGGTATTTTGCTTCAGCATATTTCTGTACTCGAAAAAGCTGTCCTTCGATGGTACTATACCATACATAGTGCTCTGTGGTGGCGACTGAGAGAATATCACCACCGATTCGCGTAGAAGAACTAACATTCTCTATTTGTGGAGAATAGTCACTATGCGCTGTAATCTTATACATGCTACTGCCATTTGATGTGTACAAGACACCTCGCCCACTGCTTGCAATCGCTTGAATATAGGTGGAAGCATCGGCTTCAACATCAACAGTCCGAATATGAATAGGATTTAACAGTACGAGTCCCTTGTCTGAGCTTGCCCATATTTCATGATTTGGTGTACTAAGAATGGCATTAATGGTTTTGAATGGTATTTGACAGGATTGAGGTGAAAAAAACTTGGTTGAAAGAGTCGGTAACAATGCAGTGAACAGACCGTCATTCCATGTGCCAATATATAGTCGACCGTCAGTGGCTTTGTGCAAAGAAGAAATTCCACCATGATTCCACCATGGAGTACAGCCCAGTACATTTCCCTGTGCATCGATACGCATCTCGGTAATGCCTTGAGAATGACCTATCAGCAGAACGCCTTGACGTATAGGTAGGAGCGCAGAAACTGCCTCAAAACGTGTGCCGCGAGGTAGCTCTAATGCAATAAATGTATCTTGTACACGATTATACCAAAAGCAGTAACCGCTCTGTGAGACGACAATAAAACTGCCAAAACCATCGGGTACAAAAGAAAACGATCGAAGGAAGCTATTCGTCTGACAATAAGACGGAAAGGAGTAACGGCGCAGTGTTTTGTTCTGATAGCGCGAAATAGACCTTGACTGTGCAATCCACAGTGCCCCTTGTTCATCTTGATAGAGATCTTTGGGGTAATTCACTGTTGTGTCGTTCTCTGTGCGATCGCCGAGCACTAAGGGTGTAAAACGTACAGAGTCTATCGCTACTGCAATCTCTGCAACACCTAAATCATGTGAGACGAGCAAACGATTGTCGGGCGTACGATA
>DHLT01000012.1:10019-10885 GCA_002405405.1 Ignavibacteria bacterium UBA4661
CTTGAGCAAGTACTTTTGTAGAGTTTGTCGGTAAGCCCTCGCGTGTTTTATAGAGAGAAGTTTTAAAGAGAGGAGCTGGCTGTGCAATTGCGCAGTACGAAACGATCCATATCAGAATGCTACTAATAACTATTCGCCGAAGAGCATACATTACATAGTGCATCATACAGCTGATACACCAATATCGGGTACTCATAATCTGAAGGTGAAAGCTATGGAAGAAATTCATACCACAGAGAGTAACTTATTAGGAAGATTGATCTAAAACATAGCACACAGCACACTGTCAAACTCTACTATGTCAGTCTTGTATGTCGTACGAAAATTTCTATCACATGTTCTAATCCTTGCTGATCATCATGATCAAATCGCGCATGGAGAGGACTGTCGATATCTAATACGGCAACAAGGTGATCATCAACAAGGATAGGTAAAACAATTTCCGAACGTGAAGCAGAATCGCAAGCGATGTGCCCCGGAAATGCTTCCACATCATCGACAAGAACCGTTTCTCGGGTCGTAGCACAATGTCCGCAAACGCCACGTCTGAAATCAATCCGTACGCAAGCCGGTTTGCCATGAAATGGACCCAAGACGAGTTCATTCTTCTCGTTGGTAGAGCGATTAATATAAAAACCAACCCAGTTAATGTCGGGTAGCACTGCCCATAAAAGCGAAGATAAATTTGCCATGTTGGCAATCATGTCCGGTTCGCCGATGAGAAGAGCTTCGGTTTGCCGAACAAGTTCTGCGTAGAGTTCTGTTTTGGATTGGAGAGCGGTCGTATCAGCAACAACAAACATTGATTTACAGTAAAAGAAATGATAAAACAGAAGTATTTACTTTATTGACAATTATTTATTCAC
>DHLT01000012.1:11124-16880 GCA_002405405.1 Ignavibacteria bacterium UBA4661
TTAGTCGATTCATCTTTGACTGTTTTACGTTGTATATCGAGCCACGTTCTAAGATTATCTAATTGCAATAAACTAAAGGCGCGAGTTTGTGCTGTTGCTTCTTCGTCTTGCACAAGGCGCATGAGCGCATGAAGAACTGTTGTGTTGATGGTGCGTTGTACTTCTGCTAAATACGGATTTATGGGTAAAGAGCTTCTCCAAGTTGCTGAGAGAGTGCTGTTAATGATTTCAGCAAGTGAAGGCAAGCGTGGATCGCGAGCATGATATTCAATCAAACGTGCAGAGCGTTCGGGATTGAAGAGAAACATTGTTGTGTGATGCACTGCGGCTTCAACCGCCGAGAGTGCGTCAAAAGGAAGTCCTGTCCGATTTTTGAAGGACTCACGTGTACGTTCAAATCCCGAAGCATGAGGGGGAATAAGCTTGAGCAATTGTTCCGGAAGTGCAAGGGCATTGACATTGATGGTTGCAAGCAATGCCTGTAGAGCACTACGCTGCTGATCGGCGGGAATCATAGCCGTAGGTTGTTGTCCGTCGCCACGGAGAGCAAAACGATAATCTAGACCACCGATAGATTTACTTACTGCTTCTACCTGATAGCGATGAAGGAAATACATCGGCACCAATGTTTCATCGAGCGAGGACATGGGCTGTCCTTGAGCAATATTGTTGGCACTGAATGAACGTAAGACTTTTTCTCGTAGTCTCATCAAGCGATTTAATTCTTCGACTGCGTTCTTGCCATTATCCCATAGATGTGCCGAAGGATGCGCACCGCCCACCGGACGAGCATCATCATCGGTGATATAATACATGCCAAGTGCGTGAGCAGAATCAAGCAAACGTCGTAAGCTCTGCTGTTCATTCCCGGAGAATTCTCCGTAGCCAAACTGAATAGAAACTTTATCCCATTCCCCAATGCCGGTAGCATAAGCATTCGCAAGCGTAATAGTGCCATTCGGCATGGTATCAATGTGAGGATGCGGATAATCCATGACGGACGTGCGACCTTTCGCAAGTGCACTTGCCGCAAAGTTGTGTGATAATCCCAGAGTATGCCCGATTTCATGAGCTGAAAGTTGGCGCAAGCGTGCAAGAGCCATGGCTTTGAGTGAATCAGAAACATTCTTGCCTTCTTCGTAAGCGGCAATCAAACCGCTGGCAATGAGATAATCTTGACGCACACGCAAAGATCCGAGAGTAACATGACCCTTGAGAATTTCCCCTGTTCGTGGATCGGTTATGCTTGCACCATACGACCAACCCCGTGTTGAACGATGCACCCACTGCACGACATTATAACGTACATCCATGGGGTCAACTGTATCGGGAAGAATCTTTACTTGAAAAGCATTGACAAAACCTGCTGCCTCAAATGCTTGGTTCCACCATGTTGCGCCTTCATAGAGTGCTGTACGAATCGGCTCCGGTGCTGCATGATCAATGTAATACACGAGTGGTTCCCGTGCCTCACTTCGTGCTAAACCGGGATTCTTTTTTTGTAAGCGGTGTCGTGTAATAAAGCGTTGTACAATCGGCTTATCAAAGGGCGTAGCATAGTCCATATAGCTTATCGGAAAATATCCAGCTCTTGGATCATATTCACGCATGGTGTACGGATACTCTTCTTTTAGATCAGGTAACTCGATAAATGAATGATGCTGACGTACGCTGACATTGGTCGGTGTTGGTGTGACTTCACGAATAAATTGCCCGGTGGGTTCACCAACAAGAGTAATTAACGCTTCAAATTCAGTGTTCTTCGGAAAACTTTTTGTACGTGGCATAAACATTGCCGACTGACCGGGTGCAAGAGCGTATGAACCCTGACCTGTAGCACGTAATCTACCTGCAACATCATGAGCATCACGTATAAAAAAACTGCTTGCCTCAACAAGTATTGTTTGCTCGTCTTCAGTATCGATCGCAAAACCAAAAAGGACAGAGCGCGCAAATGATTCAGCCACAGCATCCTGTTCGCTCTTGTTGTTCGTTACAGCACGATACCATAAGTTGGGCTGTACCAAGAGTAATTTTGGACCATGACGCTCCAAACGTACGACACGCTCGCCGCCAAGTTGACCGCGATCAAGTCCGATATCATTTGAGCCAACGCCTTGTGGTAAAGATACTGAGTAGAGAAAATCTTTTTCTAGGCGTTTCTTGTCAATTGCCAACCAAATTTTGTCGCTTTTGCTGTCATGATAAAAAGTGAAAAAACCTGAGAATTTTTGCAAACCCGCCACACGTTGTTCAATCGGTGATCCTACAGTTTGCGAGGGAGTACTTTGTGCGGACAGTGATTGTATCCGTATTGAGAAGAGTACAATATAGGTGAAGATGAGAAGGAATCGATTCATAATGCAAGGCTCACAAAAAGAAGTAAAAATCGGAGCAATGGATGAATTAAGACGTAAAGAATAATACGATTAAAACTTTGCATGAAATTCCGTGATTTCGCGTTTACCCATGCCGAGTTCTGTCAGTTCACTATCGCTCAGAGAACGCTGTTCTTTGAGCATCCTTTGAATTGCTTGATATTCCATGCGAGAAAACTTGATGGAATGCAAAATATAGTCTTCAAATGCTTCGTAAGCAACCGGAACAATCTGCTTGATAATGTTTGCAATGGCTTCACCATAAACACGAATTTCATACTGTGCATGGCTATCCATACGCAGACGCAAAAAGTGAAATAAATTATGCAAGTCAATTTTCCAATACCACTCTGTGTACATTGACAGTGGAAGATTGATACGTGCCATTTCGCGGGCAAGGTCTTGCGCTAAGTATCCTTCGTATTCCTGATACATTTGCTGTTGCGATGCAGAAAATTGATCGACAATTTCTTGTGCCACTATAGGGTCAAGCGCCGTATCGCTTCGTCCTTGCTTGTTGATATTGCTTTGTGGACGAATTTGTGAGAGCTCAGGAACATAAAATTCGTCTTTCATAACAGAGTAACGGCCACTGTATTCATTGACATTTGCTGTACGATGCCGAATCCATTGGCGCGCAATAAAGATGGGGAGTTTGATATGAAATTTAAACTCAACCATTTCAAAAGGTGTCGTGTGGAGGTGGCGAAGCAGATAGCGAATTAATCCACGATCTTCATTCAGCTTTTTCGTGCCATCGCCATAGGAAACACGGGCAGCTTGTACAATCGAAGCGTCATCACCCATATAGTCAACAAGACGCACAAAACCTTTGTCCAAACAATCTATCGTAAGTCCTTTGAGATTGTGTGCAGGTGCAGAAAGATAATCAGGTGCAGAAGAGACAGGTAGAGAAGAACTATGCTCAGTCATAACAGAAGAAAAATAACAAGGAAGAAAAATGAAAAATAAAAATTGTAGTCAGTACGGTGTGTTGATAAGAACATATAACGAGTAATTGTAGGGAGCAATTTACAGTATTCTTGAGAGTAAAACTTTGTGAGGAAGCAGTTGTAGCAAAAAATCGTAGCGATATCCGTTGGAATCAGAAAAAAACGTGCTTATATTGACATTCGCACTCTACAAGAGTACCCGCAAACAAACTCATAACTCAAAGAGAAGCTTCCCATGATTATCGAATATGTCTTTCGGATAGACGGAGAAGATAAGTTTCAATTTACCATTGATACAAATCGCACTACCACGATGCTCAAACCGGGCGAAGAACCAAAGGCATGGACAGAACTTGATTTCTATAAGTGTCCTAACTGTCCGTTATCGTCAGAGACACATAAACATTGCCCTGCGGCGCTTGATATGCAAGATGTAACAGAGCAGTTTTCAGCGGTAATTTCTTTTCAAGGCATTGAAGTAATTGTGAAAACACCACTTCGCGAGTATCGCAAAATTACTGATGCACAGAACGGGGTCTTGGCAATTAATGGTTTAATCATGGCAACGAGCGGATGCCCGATTTTGTCCCGCTTTGGTGCTATGGCAGATTTTCATTTGCCTTTTGCCTCGCTCGAGGAATCTATTTTTCGATCAGCAAGTTCATACTTAATTAGCCAGTACTATGTTTATAAAGATGGTGGTGTGCCGGATTTTGAGTTTAAAGGGTTGGAGGCATTTTACAATGAAATCAACAAGGTCAACGCTGCGCTCAAAAACCGTGTGTTTGAGGCATCGTCTGCTGATGCGAGTATCAATGCTTTTGTGCAATTGTTCGGCTCATCTGCGTTGCTTACGATGATGCTTGAAGAACAGCTTGAGGAAATGCGCGAAAAATTCTCCAAACTTGCACCACGTGTTTCAACACAATAGAGTGAGTGTGCCTGCACAGTGATATGCTGCTGTCGCATTATATTGCTAGCATGTGCTATGCTTTTTCGACTATGAGAGTTTTTATGTTCGTAAACTCATAAAACCCGAAGATCGAGAGTTCGCGTCCGTAGCCTGACATTCCTATACCACCAAAAGGCAATCGAGGATCAGATCTTACCATATCATTGATTGCACACATACCTACATTGAGTCGATATTCTGCAATTTCTTTGGCTTGATGAAGATCACGAGTAAAAATTGCTGCGCCCAAACCATAATGAGTACGATTAGCCACTTCGACAGCATGACGAACATTGCGCGCGATGATGATTGGAGCCACTGGACCAAAAGTTTCCTCTTCGAGAACAAGCATCGAAGTATGTACATTAGTGAGAATAGTTGGTAGAAATGATGCACCCTTTCCCACACGATGTGAGCCACCCAAACGTGGAATAGCTCCTTGAGCAATAGAGCGATCCACTTGTTCCGCGAGTGTAGTGCGTAAGTGTTCTGTGGCG
The DNA here is from genome assembly GCA_002405405.1 of Ignavibacteria bacterium UBA4661. Classification (GTDB taxonomy): domain Bacteria; phylum Bacteroidota; class Ignavibacteria; order Kapaibacteriales; family UBA4661; genus UBA4661. Next base: position 15,905 of record DHLT01000012.1, read on the forward strand.
AGTGTACTAATATGTGTTGAGGGGTTTTCAGGGTGATCAATTTGATACGAAGAAAATTCGTGTACCAGAGCTTCGGTAAATTCTTCTGCTCTGTTTTTATGAACAATAAATCGCTTTGCTGCAATACAGCTTTGACCGTTATTTAAGAGTCGAGAGGTTGCACAGACGCGTGCCGCTTGTTTGATATTAGCATCATCAAGTACGATGTAAGGATCACTACCGCCGAGTTCTAAAACAGATTTTTTAATCGAACTACCTGCCACTTCGGCAATTGCGCTACCTGCACGTGTACTGCCGGTGCAAGCAACTCCTTTGACAGCGGCATGTTGGATGATAAGAGCTGTATAGGTTTCCACTTTTTCAGGAGCGATTAATACTACGCGTAGAGCATTATTCAGAAAACCCGCTCTCCGAAATAAGTCTTCCAGCATCAGAGCACAACCTGTAACATTAGGTGCATGTTTGAGAATAATGGTGTTGCCCACAGCCAGCGTAGGAAGAGCAAAGCGAATGACTTGCCAAAAAGGGTAATTCCACGGCATTACACCTAGGATTACACCTAATGGACGATGAAGGACATAGCTTTGATGATATCCCATTCTGATGCGTTGCGGTGTTAAAAATTTTTCCGCATTGTTCGCAACATATTCACAGCAGAGAGCACATTTTTCGATTTCAGCGAGCGATTGTGTAATGGGTTTACCCATCTCGCGTGTAATAAGAAGGGCGAGATCATGAATTTCATTGCGGAGTAGTTCTGCCAATTTGTGCATAGGAGCAACACGCTCGGCAACTGACATATCTGCCGTTTCATGTGATGTGTGGTATACTTTTTCAATCGTCGAAAAAATTGTCGTCAACGAATGTGCTTTGTAGCGAGCAATTTTTTCATTTGTGAAAGGATTAATTGAAACAAGCTGGATCATGACAGTGAATGAAAAGCGAAGGAAGAAACAACGATAACTTGGCAAACATA
>DHLT01000118.1:0-2093 GCA_002405405.1 Ignavibacteria bacterium UBA4661
ATTCTGAATGAACTAGAACGTTTTTCATAGCACTTTTAACCTCTCAATGATGAGTACCGTCATGATGATGCCGATGTGTGGCATGATGATGTGCCGTCGTTTTCCACCCTGAAGGTGAGAGTGCTTCCCCGCTTTTTTAAGCTGTCAATTGTACAAAGCCATTCCCCTTCAAAAACGGAATGGCTTTTTTTATGCTGAGTATGTAAGTATGTCTCACAGAGTATGTTTCAGGAGTCCATACGTTCACTGTACGAAAGAAGATCATCCTTGTCTTCATGTACTAACCGCAAAATGCTTATCTCAACGGTATTTGTTATACCCCATTTTTTTATTCATTTATTTCATTCATCGGAGAGTTTTTATGAGCGCAGAAACAGTTATCACTGCAACCCCTAATACCCAGAGCACGGCATTACCCAATGTTGTTCTTCGTTTGGGAGATACCGCACCAAATTTTACAGCAGATACAACAGAGGGTACTATTGATTTTCATGAATGGCTCGGTAGTTCGTGGGGTGTTCTCTTTTCACATCCTGCTGATTATACTCCGGTATGCACGACAGAGCTTGGTACCACGGCAAAATATAAAGGTGAGTTTGAATCTCGTAATGTCAAGGTCATTGCATTGAGTGTGGATTCGATAGAAAAACATCATTCATGGATTCGAGATATTAACGAAACACAACAGACAACAGTCAATTTTCCTCTCATTGCCGATCCCGATCGTCGTATAGCTTTGCTCTACGGAATGATTCATCCGAATGCTTCGGAAAATGTAACTGTACGATCAGTTTTTGTCATTGGTCCCGACAAAAAAATCAAATTGACGATCAATTATCCTGCTTCAACCGGACGAAACTTTCTTGAAATTCTTCGTGCCATTGATTCTTTACAACTCACGGCGAATTATGGCGTTGCAACACCGGCAAATTGGCATCATGGCGATGATGTCGTGATTGTGCCTGCAATACAAGATGCTGATATTCCGCAACGTTTTCCCAAAGGAGCAACCTATGTGAAGCCGTACTTGCGCATTACTCCACAACCCAATCTGTAATGTTCACAATGCCTTACTTCTTTTCTTAGATTTTTTGGAGAATTTCTCATGGCAGTACAGCAGATTTCTTCCTTGCCGATAGCAACTCCTGCGCATACTTCGGCACAGCTATTAGACAGTCCACGGAATAACTTCCTGCTTGATATACCACTTCCGGTTGTTAATTTTAGCCGCACGGTCTACGCCGTAAGCCTTATCTTAGCAATTGTATTGCAGCAACCTCTTATCACATCGGTTTTGCTCATCATTGTCAGTTTTGGAGTTATCGGAGCTCGATGGAATATCTTAGGTCGTCTTGGACGTGCAATCTTTCGGAAACAAATTACTGGCAATCCAGCTGTTCCGTTGGAAGATGCACGACTTATTCGGTTTAATAATCTGATCGTTGTTGGCTTGTTGACCGTAGCCCAAATAGCATTTTGGATAGCACAAATCCCACTTGTCGGATGGATTATTACAGGAGGTATTGTTGCCGCGAGCATTGGAGCCTTAGCCGGTTTTTGTATCGGCTGTACGATATTCTATCGATTCAGACTTCACAAGTATAATCTCTTTAAAACACTATGATGATATGAAAGTTCAGAGTACGATTGTTTCGTGTATTACCTCTAACTTCTTTTTATTAGCCATCTGTAAACTTTCAACATGCTTTTTTAAAAAGGTATAATCATTATGAGTGCAATCAAAGAAATCACTGTCAAAGAACTCAAAGCACTTTTTGATACTGCGAGTGACTTTCAGCTTATTGATGTCCGTGAACCGCATGAACGCGATATAGCAAGCATCGGAGGAGAAAATATTCCGCTTGGTACTGTTACACAACATGTAGATAAATTTGCTCGCGACAAACAAGTTGTGGTGTATTGTCGTAGCGGGAAACGTAGTGGTGATGCGGTCTCTGTGCTTGAGCGTGATTTTGGTTTTGATAATCTCTATAATCTTAAAGGTGGTATTCTTGCATATTCCGATGAAATAGATTCTTCGCTGACAAAATACTAAATCACAGACCCAAAGGGCTTTTGTTATACCAATCATA
>DHLT01000118.1:2233-7182 GCA_002405405.1 Ignavibacteria bacterium UBA4661
ACTTTTGTTATACCAATCATACAACAAAAGCCCTTTTCATTGTTACTCACTTTATTTGTTCTATGTCATCTTCTTTCTCGCCCTCTGAACATTTCGAAACTAATGCTGTTCGACTTCAGCAAGACCGCGCCGAACGCGAGCATTCCGTTCCGATTTATTTGACATCCAGTTTTGTTTTTGAAGATGCTGAGCAGGCTCGTGCAATGTTTGCCGATGAAATACCGGGTAATATTTATACACGATTCTCAAACCCCAATAACAGCGAGTTTATTCAGAAACTTTGTGTTCTGGAGGGTACCGAAGATGGTATTGCAACCGCATCGGGTATGGCAGCAATGTGGTCTTCTCTCGCGGCATTTTTGCGCAGTGGCGATCATGTTCTTGCTTCGCGTTCGTTGTTTGGTTCCACGCATCAAATCCTTACCACCTTACTTCCACGGTGGGGTATCACCCACACTTATGCCGATATTGCTCAACCCGAATCGTGGGAATCGCTTCTACAGCCGAACACAAAAATGATTTTTGTCGAAACACCCTCGAACCCCGCCTTGGATATTATTGATCTCGAATGGTTGGGTAATCTTGCGAAAAAACATAATGTTTTGTTGAATGTCGATAACTGTTTTGCAACACCCTATTTGCAAAATCCCGCTTGTTATGGTGCAGATCTTGTTACACATTCTGCTACGAAATTTATTGACGGACAAGGACGTGCTATTGGTGGTGCTGTATTGGGCAGGGCAGATTTGATCAAAGAGGTACGCTTTTTTGCACGGCATACGGGTCCGTCGCTCAGTCCTTTCAATGGTTGGATTCTTTCAAAGAGTCTCGAAACACTGGCGGTACGCATGGAACGTCATTGCCAAACTGCTCTTGCTCTTGCCGAACGTCTTCAGTCTAATCCACATATCGCATACGTGAAATATCCTTTCTTGCCTACTCATCCTCAATATGCATTAGCTCGTCGGCAGATGCGCTTAGGTGGAGGGATTGTTACCTTTGAACTGAAAGGTGGTATCGAGCAAGGCAAGCGTTTTCTCAATGCCTTGAGTATGATCTCTCATACAGCAAATTTGGGGGATACACGTACCATAGCAACACATCCTGCTTCGACAACTCATTCCAAACTCAAAGAGGAAGAACGTTTGGCAGTTGGTATTACACCCGGATTGATTCGTGTTTCGGTTGGTTTAGAGCATCCGGAAGATATTCTCCGAGATATTGAAAGGGCAATTACAGCGTCCATAAGTTAAGATAGTTTTTAGTTGAGATGCTTGATTGTTTTCGAGAATTATGACACAGCAAAGCCCATTCCTTCCTGAGAAATGGGCTTTGTTGTAAGTGTGTGTTATTTTCTTCACCAACACAGCACCGGACTAACAATCAACAATTTCGTGCAGTGGTTATAATTGCAGTGTTTCGACAAGCGCTTGGATATTGGCTTTCTTCTCGGTACTCATCTTGTCGTATGTTTTGATGAGCATTCCTAAGCGTGGATTGGAGAGAAAAAAGGTGCGGTGCTTATTCATAAAATGCCAAAAGAGTGCATCCCATACAGCACACCATGCACCTTTGCCATAATTGCTCATTTTGAGAACATAACTGCTACCGCTTATGTAGGGCTTTGTTGCCATGATGCCGCCATCGGCAAATTGACTCATGCCATAAACATTCGGCACCATGACCCAATCATAGGCATCAATGTACATTTCCATGAACCATTGATAGACATTGTCGGGGTGGAATTCGCACAGAAGCATAAAATTTCCAACAATCATCAGTCGCTCAATATGATGATTGTATGCTGTGCTGAGCAGTTTTTGAATCGTCATGTCTAATGGTTTGATACCTGTCGAAGCAGTGTAGAACGATGCGGGAATATCCTTATGAAATTGCCAAAAATTCGTGGTACGCTCTTGTGTGCCTTTGTAATGATACACACCGCGAATAAACTCTCTCCAACCAATAATCTGGCGTATGAAACCTTCTAAAGAATTGAGTGGGATGCTGTGATGGGTAGCATACTCTCTTGTTTTGTGAACTATCTGCAATGGTGTTAGTAAACCGATATTCAGCATAGGAGTCAGTACACTGTGGTGAAGTATATGTTCATCATCAACAATTGCATCTTCGTATGCACCAAAGTCATGCAAGCGATGTTCTATAAATTGTTGGAGCCATGCTTCGCTCTGTTCATGAGTGGTGGGATAGATGAATGTTCGTGAGAGAGTGCCATAGTTGTTTGCATAGTGCTGTTGTACATAGGTTATGGCTTCGTTGTAATGACTATTTGCTTGAGGAAATGCTATGCTTGGTGGAGTTTTATTTTTGGGATACTTCAGCCGATTATCGGCATCAAAGCTCCATTTGCCACCATGCGGTTTACCTTGTTCATCAAGAAGGATGCGAAGCTTTTTGCGCTGTTGTATATAGAAATCCGTTTGAAAGTATGTTGTTCTTTTATCAAAGTACTCCTTGAGATCATCTTTGGTGTTGATAAAGAGCAGTGTCGGATGCTCCTGTTGAGTGATATGGTATTGCTTGCATGTGTTCGCAATACGCTTCTCTAACCAATGATCGCAAACATCATAGTAGTGAATGGTATCTACACCCTTATGGTGCAACTCTGTCAGCAATACTCGGACATCTGATTGCTCTGTTGTTGCCTCAACATAGGTTACCTGTACACCCTGCTCGTTCAAATACTGTCGGTAATACTGCATACTTGCGCGGTGCAAGACAAGTTTTTGTTTGTGAAACTTGTATTGGTTAAAGAAGAGAAATTCCTCAATGAGATACACTTCCTGCGCTTGTTGTAATGCTTGTATATCTTTAAAAAGTTGATGCGGAAAAACAAGGAATACACTCTTCATTGCGATTGTAAAAAATGATCAATCGGGGGAATACATATCATTGCAAGAGATACAAAGTACTGTATTACAATGTGCTGACTTCAACAAAAGGTTTCGCATAGCTCAATCTGCTGATTGTTTGTGTGGTATGATAACTGTCTAACCCACTATTTGTTATACTTCCGGCTTGTTCGAGGTTAAGAAAGCCATCATTGCCAAGGCAATGGTCAGGCACAACGACTTTGATAATCTTGCCGATGATGATCGTCGTGCCATTAAGCTCAATGTCGATCTTTTGAACAAATTCACAGCCGAATTTCACCACGCTTTCTTGCACAAAAGGTGCGGAAATACCATCGAGATATTCCGGTGTTAAGCCCACTTCGTTGAATTCACTGATACCATCATCATACTTAGCACTGCACTGATGTGCTTGCTTGTAAAACGATAGCATAATGTGATTGATCGTGTAGAATTTCGTTTGCAGGATATTACCCAAAGTGTTCTGTTTTTTTTCATTGGGGCGCACTACCATACCGCACAAAGCAGGATTTGCACCGAGATGAAACAGACTGTTGAACACTGCAAGATTTTCATTGCCCTGTGTGCTCTTTGTGCCGATCAAAACAACGCTTTTAAATCCTCCGAGTGAGTTGATAAAATTTGCTCGAAACCGTTTTTCTAAGCCAAGAATGTCCTCGTGATTATAGATCATGATGTACCATGTAAAGAGTGAATGTAGAGTGATTATTGCCCTACTCCAAAATAGGCAATTTTGTCATGAAGGGTTGCTGTTTGATGGTAACCGATGGTTGTCGTACTTACGATATAAGAACTGTTTGTTTTTGCATGTTGGGCAGAGTAACTGCATGAAATTTTTGCAACTTTTTCCGTAAAACTACGTTCACTCGATATGTCGCTAACATACCATGCTGTTGCTAAGAAACGTGAGTTCGACAATACAATCCAATAAAACCATCTGATGTACGAAAATTTCAAGGTTTGTGCACAAACCTTTTCTTACAACATGTTATTGATGCTAAATGTCATTGATACCCAGAATATGCTTTTTCAATTACTTCAAGACATCGGAGCAAAGCAAAGAATGTTCACAGAATCGGCGGATTCTTTAAGATTTCGTAAGATGCGCTTAGATTCGCGCTCAAAAACAACCCCAAATTAATATCGAACTCATGCTACGCATGGAAGGATTTTTCCGCTTCGGTATCATTTTTTGTCTCCTCAGCATCATTTTTTGTCGCTTCAGTTCGATTGTGAGGAATTGCCGATAGACAGTTGAATAGTTTGCGCAGTACTTTACCCACACAACTGTGGTAAAAGACCAAATCCATTGACTTGTTTCATCTTTTCAATACACATATTCTCTTGTATTACCACTTCTGTGTTATGATCGATTCTATGATTTTTGCTTCGAGGCATTCCTCTTCTGTACGCCGTTTTTCGCCATCTTTGTGTTCGCCAAGTTCTGTCCTTGCCTTGTGGGTTGGAGTGATGTTTATCCTTCTTGTTCATCCACTCTCTGCTCAAGCGCAGGTTGGTACAATCAATGGTTTTGTGCGCGATGGTGAAACAAAAGAAACCTTGATTTCTGCTACGGTGTCCATCAAAGGAACAAAGTTCGGTGCTTTGACAAATAAGAGCGGTTTTTTTGTGTTGAAAAATGTTCCCGCAGGAACATATACTCTTTCCGTGCGATACTTGGGATATCAACCGATAGACAAGCAAATCATCATTCAAACCGATGCTGTGCAGTCATTAGATATTGCAATGACAAGTAAAACAGCGCGCTCCGAGCAAGTAACAGTCGAAGCAAATCGTGAAGTAGAAAAACGTCAGATCAGTATAAGCCAAGTCAATGTTTCTATGCAAACCATCAAGCAAATGCGACTGGGTGGCGAAGCGGATGTCTTTCGTACGATTCAATTACTGCCCGGCGTTTTGACTTCATCGCAGATTTCAAGTGGGTTGTTTATTCGAGGTGGATCACCCGACCAAAATCTGGTTCTGCTTGATGGTATGACGGTATATAACCCATCACATCTTTTTGGATTCATTTCGACATTCAACGCAGATGAC
>DHLT01000118.1:7291-10088 GCA_002405405.1 Ignavibacteria bacterium UBA4661
CGACATTCAACGCAGATGCGATTAAAGATGTAGAAGTGATCAAAGGCGGCTTCCCTGCAGAGTATGGCGGGCGATTGTCAGCGGTACTTAATCTGACTCAGAAAGACGGCAATCAGGATAAATTCGAGGGCGTTGGTTCGGTTGGCTTGATTTCATCGAAACTATCGCTCGAAGGTCCTCTCGGTAATGGTTCGTGGTTCATTGGAGGACGGCGAACCTACTTGGATTTGATTTTAGGTCTTGTACCGGAAGATCCGCAGGCTCCTTTTCCACGCTTTGGTTTTTATGATCTCAATGGTAAAATCACGCAAAACATCTCGCCGAATGATAAAATTTCCTTAAGTGGTTTTATGAGTGCGGACGACCTGACGCTCAATGGCGCAGGTATCGGATTCAATATCGGGATTGGCAATCGTGGCGGTTCGCTAAAGTGGACACATGTCTTTGGGAGGGATCTTTTTTCGACGGTTAATATCACAGCGAGTCGTTATCGCAATGGCTTTAATGGAAACAATGCCGGATTTAAGTTTTTGGTGCAAAATTTCATTACAGACTATAGTGTCAAAGCCAATTTTGAGTGGTTTGCCACGAATGAACTAACGTTGAAATTCGGCGCGGAATACACAAACTACCGATTCCAATTTCAACAAAACTTCGGAAGCGATACGATTGCTACCACACCGGGTAATCAAAACGGACAAACAAATCTGCTGATCTTCGACCAAACCTATGTTCTCTACGGACAAGCAAACTATCAGCTTTCTAATGCGCTGTCGGCGCAGTTCGGTGGGCGTGCCTATTCTCTCCAACTTGCTAAAACAACACTGTTCGAGCCACGTCTTGCTGTGCGCTGGCAAGCAGAAGACAATATCGCTGTGAAACTTTCAACAGGTATTTACTACCAGTACCTTCGTTTAGCATCTAATCCGGACTTCACATTTTTTGATACATGGTTGCCGACGGATTCTTCAGTACAGCCCTTGCGAGCAATCCACTACATTGCCAGTGTTGAAACAAAGCCCTTTGAGAATTGGGATTTGAATGTTGACGTGTACTACAAAGATTTAACGAATATTAATGAGTTGAATCAGTTTAATACACGTTCCGATAATGTTGCCAATGTGTTCTTCTCGGGCAAAGGGCAAGCGTATGGCGCGGAGATCTTTTTGCAGAAAAAAACAGGACGCTTAACAGGTTGGGTGGGCTATGCACTTGGTTGGGTCTGGGCGCAATACGACAGCATCAGTCGCGGAGCACGCTTTAATCCTCGCTATGATCGCCGACATGATTTCAAAATTGTTACTCAGTATCAGTTAAGCGATACATGGGAGATGGGAGCATCCTTTGTTCTACAAAGCGGGCAACCCTTTACAGGAGCAAGTTCACGTTTTCAGACTCGCTTGCCGGGTGAAACAGCCGGAGCCGGTGTTACGGTTCCTACTGCTTACAATGGACTGCGTTTGCCGGTGTCGCATCAACTCAATATCAATTTCAATTACAATACAACAGTGTTCGGTTTGCCGGCGCGATTGCTGATTGATATTTACAATGTGTATTCACGGCGCGATATTTGGTTTCGGTACTATGACACTTCAAAGGATGTAACGAAAGTAACGGATGTTCGATTACTTCCGATCATTCCGACTGTGGCACTCGAAGTGAAGTTTTAAGATTAGTGGGCTTTGCCCTTGTGATTATGTTATATCATTTGTCATTTCTTATTGTGTTATCATGATTCATCGTTTGTGGCATATCATTGTTGGTATCATTGCTGTGGTGGTCCTGAGTAGTTGTCAAAATTCTGCACCACTCGACTACACGCCGGAATACTTTGTTGAAGCATATCTTGTGGTTGATGCTCCACTGCAGAATGTTTTTGTGGGGCGCACGCAATCACTCACGGACTCCGTGCGCGCGGGTCAGGGGTCTATTACCGATGCTCAAGTGCAAATTCTCGAAGGCGAGGGAACAAATATACGCACCTACACTCTGCGCTATCTGCAAGCAACACGGAGCTACAGTTTAGCTGATACAACTGTGCGTGTTAAGCCGGCAACACGCTACCGCTTGCAGATTCGTACTGCCGACGGTGCTAATCTTACAGGAACAACATATACGCCTAACCGTATAGCATGGACCCGAAATGTTAAGCCGATCTTGTATTATCCACAAGATACGCTGGCTCTTGTCTCACCGGACTCATTGAGTATTGCATGGACGGCGGAACCGAATACTGTCGAGTATTTGATTGCATCGACTTGTCTTGACACGCTTGAGTATGGCAAATATCTTATGCCCCCTACAACGGAGAAAAATCGCCGTATTGAACGTTTTTTTGAGGCAAATGCTCCGCGTTATGATGATATTACGCGCTATGGCTTTTTACAAAGTAACAGTGTGGCAACAGTTTGGACAGCATTCAAGTGGTTTGGTCGTCATACGATCACTGTGTATGCACCCGACAGAAATTTCTTGAATTGGTTCAAGCTTACCAATTTTCAAGGTAATGCGAGTTATGATCCACTCTTTGGGAGTATCGAGGGTGGCTATGGCGTATTTGGTTCGGCATCGCGTGTGGTTAGAGAAACATTTGTTGTGAAGAATCGTCCGTAGAAGTAAGAAAGTATTTGAGAACTCTTGAATTCTTGATTTTCCACGATTCTGTCATTGCGAGCCGTTCGCTTCACATTTCGACAAGCTCAATGTACCGCTTCGCTCGCAATGACGGGCTGTTGATTTCTACTTGCTTTTGAGTTTTCACATGGAATCAAAAAACAGGGTCAGAAAAAAATCTAAA
>DHLT01000129.1:0-4983 GCA_002405405.1 Ignavibacteria bacterium UBA4661
TGAGTTGTGGCAAAAAGGTGTTTCCCACATCCTGAAAGTCAATACTTTCTTTCCCAACGGGTCGATTTTCTTTCCGAACGGGCAACCCCTACCAATCTCCTTGCACACCCGCCGCACAAAAGAAAGGGGCACAGTTTTGTGCCCCTTTGGATAGTGTGTATTGCCACGCTACCACAAACGATAGTTTTTAGGTACGGCTCTACGTACGGTGCGAGTACCACCTGCAACCAAAATGTTCGGATCTTATGCTACGATGTTCGGATCTTATGCTACGCCAATAATGGATTATGAATTTAGGGCAAGGTAAATTCTACATACGAACTTAATCGTTGCGCTACTGCATCGTTGAAATAAATTTGTGCCGAAGCAAAGGTATTGCCTTCAAATCGAATCATCCCTACATAAACCGAATCAACATATACAGAGAATATTTTCGCATTGTGTGCGGAAAATGCAAGTGAAAAATCTACGGACTCAAAAACTGTTGTATTTACTTCTGTTGATTTTGATATTTGTATTGCTTGTATGCCGGTGCTTGTACTATAGGTGATTTTGATCTTGCCATCACGAACTGCTTGGATCGTAGTAACCGCTTCACTTTTACTACGAAACGTAAATCGTAACGGTATGGGTGGTGCTTCACAACCACAGTAATCACCGCTACATCCGGTTATGGATGTGCCAAGCATAATTGGTAAAAACACTAACAAACAACGAACAAATAAAAACTTTGCACTATTATCCACTTTGGGGATGCGGGTGTTATGTAAAATATCCATGTATATATTTTTCCTTTAATGATATAAATGTAGGATTTTAGTAAAACGTGCTGTTGAAAGAATTTAGACCTTGAGCTTTGAAAAATGAGTCGCTCAGCAGTATTGTTTTGCGGTTTTTACTACAGTCTCACAGATAGACTAGGTGATCCTGCCAAACTGAGTTTTCATGGCGCAATATTGATCACGGCATTTTGGCAAGAAGTATACCCCATGCCATTGCCATTAAAGTAAAACCAACCGTTGCCACTTCCTCCCCACCCCCAATTCATGTGAAAGAATAAAACAGAGTAGCACGGGTAGCTAATTCTTTCGTAACCATCACAATTCCAAGCATGTCCTATATTCTGTGAATTAAAACCTCCGAGTATAACAGGTCTTGAAAAATTAAGATTTTGAATAATATCAAGATAAGTACCTGATGAATAGGATATATAGTTAGCCGAATTGTAGCCAAAATTGTGAAGAGTCGATACGATAGACGACATTTGACTAGCTGTACCTTCGCATTGATACTGAGCACTAAGATTATCAGCAACTTGTTTCATTAGCAGTGCAACATGGGGGTTAGTTCCGAAACTTGTCCCAAAGCTAGTTGGTGGCAAAGGAACATCGCTCATAGCACTCCAGTTAAATGCTTGAGGGTATTGCCATCTTCTCATTACTTGAGCAACAGCAACAGTAACGCAACCTGACCATGCTCTATCGCAGTCAAAATAGTACCCAGTAGGACAGAAGGTTGCATTAAACGGGAAATAATCGTTAAAACCACATCCTTGATTCCACGTAGCTGCAATGAGCGGACCAACCCTCGTAACAGTTGGTGGTCTATCACAGTTTGGCGGACCGGGTTCTTGAGGATCATCGTCAAATTGAAATATAGTCGATGATTTTGATTTTAAGGATTCTTCTTTAAGGATACTTTTAACGCGTCTCCATTCAAAGCTATATTCATCCGGCTTCTTGATTTTTCCCTTTTTAATTGCATCTATATAATCTTTTGTTTTAAGTATCCATTCTGACAAAGATGTATTTTTGCTTTGCATTAAATCCTTTTTTTTAAGACTCATATCTTCAAAAACTCCTTGCTGTGAATATGCCACAATCGGAGTATAATCTTCGTCAGCAGAAATAAGAATAAAACCTCCACTAGAATAATTGATCACATGGAATAAGGTATCTTGTTCGTCTTGAATCGAGAAAGACGCCTTAATCATTTTTCTAGACAATTTCAAGTCTTTATTCTTGCTATCACTATTGCCACTACTGATAATTAAACTTCCTAATTCGGCAATCATTTTAGCTTGATCATGCGAAATCTTTTTAGACTGTTGTACTCTATGTTGGTCTTGAGCAGTTGACTGCAATACGCTCGGTTGTATTGCCTGCTCGACGCTACTACAAGACATTAAAAATAAAACTCCGAGCATCATAATGCTGATATGAAGTTTGTATAACGCATTTTTCAAATTGGTTGATTTCATGTTTTTAATTGATAAGAGATAATAAATAAAAATTATGCTGTAATTACTAAATGTTACAACAACTACGCTTTTCGAATACCTCAAAATTCAAATGTGGGTGACGGATCATTGCGTACCACCGTTTTCTGTGCAAACACTTCTTGTGGGTTTGCCACACCCCACACAAAGCACACCGCCATACAAAGCACCATAATGCGGTGTACTATCGAAAGTCGTGGTGTTGCATATACCACTGGCTGAACATCGTGCTTTTGAGTAAAGCACTGCGGATTATTGTTGGTCGTCATAATGACTCCTCAAAAATAAAAAATGGATTTCGCTCTCAAGACCTGCACCTCCATTCTTACGAGCGCAGTATCTTTGCACAGTATGTTCCTCCAAGTTGCCTAGACGAGATTGGTTCGTACTGTGTGCATGGGAGGAGCGAACGAACAAAATGTTCTTCCCATGCTTTTTTTGTTTTGTTGTCAAGAAGCTGTTATCAAAATTTGAGCATTTCTCTTCGTGTGCCTTTGTCGCAAAAATGTCTTTGCCACACTCTGAACATGAAACTTCAACTAATGCTCATTACTGCTCAATTTACACAACCGATTTTCGAAAAATAGAGTACATGATAGAGTATGTGGAAAACTTTTTGCAGGCATGTTTTTAGTGCATGAGTTATCGCAAAAATGGATGTTCGGCACCTCAAAAGTCAAGCATGACTTTCCGAATGGTACAGTTTACTTTCCGAATGGGCAGAATTTACCCATGCTAAAAAATGCGGCGCGAACATACCACGCCGATATGCTTTGTACAAGAGCGCAGAGACCGAATCGGAAAAAAATCGTACGAAGTGGTAGAAAAATCGTATGAAGTGGTAGAAATAGCCGATGAAACGGACAAGCACTTTTTCAAAATAGAGGCATTTTTTGAGCGATTTTTCGACAAGAGTGAATTGTTGCACACTGTTTTCCGTAACAGTGTGTACAGAGTTCTACACGGTATTTTCAAGAAAAATTGCTGTGCCGATCATGTTATTTCTTCTTGCTCCACTAACTTGCAGTGTCCGATATTATCAATATGCTCTAGGCATTGTCTCTATCATTCTTTAGGTTTTATTCCTATGCAATACTTTGTGGTTCATTCAAAATAATATGATAATCGCACGATAGAATTCCGTAGTAATCGATGCTCGTCATTGGTTGCATTCGCGTGTGCTTTGTGTATCGTCATCATGATGTGTTTTGTTTTTCCTGCAATGCTTTCGGCACAGCAAATGATCGATGTCGTCTATCTCAAAAATGGTTCGATTATTCGCGGTGTCATCGTTGAGCAAGTTCCCAATAAATCATTAACGATTAAAACAGCCGATGGTAATGTCTTTGTGTTACAATTGTAAGACATCGAAAAAATGACCCGCGAAGAACAGACAAAAGGGCTACGCTCCTACAACGAAAACAAAGAAACAATCGAAGACCCTGCGGTGAGTTCAGTGTATTTAGAACTCGGAGGTAATGCTATAGCATACTCAGTCAATTATGACCGCATGTATGACAACAAATATGTTCTGCGGGCAGGCATTGGATATTTTACTATTGATAATGCTGGCATTGCAACTATTCCACTTACGGGAAGCTATGTGTTTGGGCGTGGAGCAAGCAAGTTTGAAATTGGTCTTGGTGCAACCATTCTTACAGCGGGCAGTATATCGGAGGACTCAATATTGCTTCTGCAACTGTCGGTACAGGCATTCTTGCCTATCGTTACCATCCAAAAGACGGTGGAGTTTTTATCCGAGCAGGTTTTACGCCGATTTTTAATAGTAATAGCTTTGTTCCTTGGCCCGGACTTGCTATTGGTATTTCTTTCTAATTCTTTCTTCTCCGCCCATGTACACACCGCCATATTATCGTATTGATGATGTTGCAACTATTCATGCATTTATCATGGAGCATAGTTTTGCAACCGTGGTTACTGCGAGCGAGGGGCATATTGTAACTACGCATATTCCTGTCGAGATCGAAGGCGATCCGCAAGGGCAATGGACATTAGTCGGTCATGTGTCGCGTGCAAATCCCCATTGGCGAGCCTTTGCAGGAAGCACCGATACAGTTGTGATGTTTATGGGACCCCACGCGTACATCTCATCTTCGCGTTATGAACAGCCGAATGTCCCTACATGGAATTATACTGCTGTGCATTGTCGTGGTACCATTGCTTTGATTGATAACGATGAAGTTTTGCGGCAATCTCTGCGGACAATGATGCAGAAATATGAATCCCCATCATCGGGGCTTACTTTCGATACTTTGCCGGAGCATGTTATCAATCAGCAAATAC
The DNA here is from genome assembly GCA_002405405.1 of Ignavibacteria bacterium UBA4661. Classification (GTDB taxonomy): domain Bacteria; phylum Bacteroidota; class Ignavibacteria; order Kapaibacteriales; family UBA4661; genus UBA4661. Next base: position 4,583 of record DHLT01000129.1, read on the forward strand.
GCGGTATTGTGGGATTTACGATAACGGTTGAAACAGTCGAAGCAAAATTTAAACTCTCACAGAATCGCTCCGCACGCGATTATGAGACAATAATACACCAGTTAGACGAAGGTGGTTCTGCCTCCGAACGTGAAGTGGTTGCGTATATGCATAAACATTCGCCATTTTTGTAAGCACTATTGTGTAGGCACTTTTGTTGATGCTCTTTTTTTCTCACTCACAGGATTTTTATGTACACACAGATTCAAGCACAAGACCCCGAACTTTTTGCCGCCTTGCAGGGCGAGTCAGATCGCCAACGATACAAACTTGAATTAATCGCCAGCGAAAACTATACCTCGCCGGCGGTAATGGAAGCACAAGGTTCAAACCTGACAAATAAATATGCTGAGGGGTATCCG
>DHLT01000129.1:5135-5687 GCA_002405405.1 Ignavibacteria bacterium UBA4661
AATAAATATGCTGAGGGGTATCCGGGCAGACGCTATTATGGTGGCTGCGAATGGGTCGATGTTGCGGAAAATCTTGCTATTGCACGCGCAAAAGAACTCTTCGGCGCGGAGTATGCGAATGTTCAGCCGAATAGTGGCTCCACGGCAAATATGGCAGTGTACTATTCGTTTCTCAATTTTGGTGACACTATCTTGGGGATGGATCTCTCGCATGGCGGTCACTTGACGCATGGTTCGCCCGTCAATTTTTCGGGGAAATTTTACAAGTTTGTTCCGTATGGTTTGGATAAAGAAACGCAGCGTATCGACTACAATAAAGTTGCCGATCTTGCTAAACAACATAAGCCTAAAATGATTACTGTTGGCGCATCCGCATATTCACGGGAGATTGATTACAAAGCATTTTCAGAGATTGCAAAATCGGTTGGCGCATTTCTTTTTGCTGATATAGCACATCCTGCGGGTTTGATTGCCAAAGGGCACTTGCAATCGCCGATTCCCTATGCCGATGTTGTGGCTTCCACTACGCATAAAACACTGCGCGGACCACGT
>DHLT01000129.1:5868-11805 GCA_002405405.1 Ignavibacteria bacterium UBA4661
TATTGTCGCACCGAAATCAGGACGTACTAAAATGATGAGTGAAATCATCGATTCTTGGGTGATGCCCGGTGTACAAGGGGGACCGCTCATGCATGTGATCGCCGCAAAAGCAGTCGCATTCAAGGAAAATCTAACTCAAGAATTTTATGACTATACGGCTCAAGTCATCAAGAATGCACAAGCATTGGCAAATGCACTTATGGGTTATGGCTTTACGATCATTTCCGGCGGCACGGATAATCACTGCATGTTGATTGATTTGCGCAACAAAGGTATCAGTGGAAAACAAGGCGACGAAGCGCTCGATAAAGCCGGTATTACCTGTAACAAAAACATGGTACCCTATGATGATAAACCTGCGTTGGTAACATCCGGTATTCGCTTAGGTACACCGGCGATTACAACACGTGGTATGAATGAACAAGACATGGCAACGATTGCGGGATTTATCAATACCGTGATTGATAATCATCAGAATGAAGCTGTCTTGGCGGATGTAAAAAACAGAGTCAAGGAATTTTGCGGTCAGTTTCCGGTAGTAGCAAAACAAAGCTAAGACGAACGAAAACCACGATGATCAGGAAGCAATAAAAAAGCGACTGTCCTTGTGAGGGCAGTCTCTTTGTGTTTGTTAGTCGCCAATACTGTCTTGTTTGCTGATTATTCACCAAACAGTGTTTTGGGAATCAATGCGATGCTACCACTTTTTGGGTGGTGCAGGATTTACACGGCGCATGAGCTTAAGAATTTCATTCGGCTCTTGATGCGCTAAATCCTGAATCGACGATTGGCGTTTGCGTTGCGCTTCGCGGGCGATTTCATCATCGCTGGGCAGTGGACGTGCCGTTGCAGCAGGGAGTTTCAAATCGGGTCGCATTTCGCGCCATTGCTTGCGCATTTCTTCTAGTTTTTTCATATGATCGTTCGTCATGGCATGTGCTCCTTGGAGAATGAGAAGTAAAACAAACAAAGGAAATGAATACGCTGTTTATGAATACGTACTATTTACAAGATTTGTGCCGAAACTGATATATCAACACTGTGCCATGATTTCGATTTTTTATTCTGAGAATCGACTGATGTCTTTGACTTTGCGGATAGCATCAGAGTACTGCTTGTCGCGCCGTGCGATGGCTGTGAGCGCGGAAGCATAGATACTGTGCCATGTCAAGCCGAAGTGTTCGAGCAATTCGCGTGGCTCGCCGCTCTCGCCGAAGCGATCGGGCATCCCGACAAATTCCATCGGCACAGGATGATTTTTTACGACAACTTCTGCAACAGCACTACCCAAGCCACCATGAACTTGATGCTCTTCGGCAGTAACAATCGCGCCACAATCGCGTGCCGCACTGACGATAGCTTCTTCGTCAATTGGTTTAATCCACGCACCATTGAGAACGCGTGCTGAAATACCATGACGCTTGTGTAATTCTTCTGCTGCAAGCAGGGCTTCCCAAACCATTACGCCGCAAGCAATCAGAGCAATGTCTGTTCCCTCACGAAAGACGGGCATTTTGCCTAAAGCAAAAGGTGTATTTTCGGTGGTGAACATCGTTTGATTATCCCGTCCAAAGCGGATATATGCAGGACCAAATGTTTCGCCAACAAGAATAGTCGCTTTCCGTGTTTCTTCGTAGTCGCAAGGTGCAACGAGCATAAGATGAGGCAGTGCTCGTAAGAAAGCAATGTCTTCGAGGACTTGGTGTGTTGCACCGTCCGGACCAACGGTTACACCGGAGTGAGAGCCGCCAATTTTGACATTAGCTTCGTTATAGCACATTGAGATGCGAATTTGGTCGGCATTACGTAGAGCCGCGAATGCGCCATAGCTTGAAAAGAAAGGGATTTTGCCCGATAATGCCAAGCCGGTTGCGACAGTTGTTGCATTTTGTTCGGCAACGCCAACCGAAAAGAAACGATCAGGGAATTTTTCTTTGAAAACGGAAGTCATCACTGAGCCGGTAACGTCTGCACCAATGGCGACAACATTACTATGGCGTTCACCGAGTGTCAATAAACCTTGACCAAAGCCATGACGTGTGGGTTTTGATCCTAAATTTTGAAAGTTCATGAGAGAATACAAAAGGGAGTAAAAAGAGAGAACACCAAGAAAAAATCAAAGCAAAGAATGTTTTCAGAATGCGAGAAGGTGAGATTATACCAATTCGCCCAATGCTTTTTCAGCTTGTTCAGCTGATGGGGGTTTACCATGCCACTCATAGCGGTCATGCATAAAGGAAACACCTTTGCCCATAAAAGTCTTAGCAATAATACAGGTGGGTTTACCTGTTTTGTTGGTATGGTTAGCGATAAACTTATTGAATGCCATGTAAATTTCATCATAGTTGTGTCCATCAATTACGATAGTATCGAAGCCAAATGCTTGACATTTATCGGCAAGGGGATACACACTCATAATATCTTTGACACGACCGTCAATTTGGCAGTCATTGTTGTCAATAATCCAACAGAAGTTATCCAAACCAAAGTGTGCCGCTGACATTGCCGCTTCCCAGCACGAACCCTCTTGCAGTTCACCATCGCCTGTAAGCGTAACAACACGGCGCGAATTACGATCGACGAGTTTATCACTGATCGCCATGCCAACTGCAATCGAAATACCATGACCAAGTGATCCTGTTGATGTTTCGATACCCGGTAATTTCATGTCAAAACCGGGATGCCCTTGTAAGCGCGAACCCAATTTCCGCAGAGTCAGTAACTCTTCTCGATCGAAATATCCGGCATTGGCAAGAATGGCATAGAGTACAGGGCACATATGTCCTGCACTCAATACAAAGCGGTCGCGATCTGCCCACTGCCAATTGGTAGGGTCATGGCGAAGGATACCACCGAAATACAGCACAGAGAGGATGTCGGTTGAGCCGAGTGGTCCGCCACTATGACCGGATTTTGCCGGAAGAAGTGCGCGGATAATATCACGCCGAATCTGCGTTGCAATTTCGTGCAATTCAGTGTTGGTACGTTGTTTGTTATCTATAGACATACAGTGTGTTAAAAATGAAATAAAGCATGAAAAAACATGAAGGATATACCGGTGTGGCTGTTAGCGTAACCCAATTTACGACTTTCAAAGAAGTTGCGGAGGGCTGTGCGAAAAACAGCATCAATTATTTCGGTAATTTGTGTCTTGTTCGATCTGCTTGAACTTGTGATGATAATGCTATGCCGATGAAAATGAAAAAATATCTCGCGCCTTCGATGCGAGAAGCAATCGAAGCAATGCGGAGCGAGTTGGGAGAAGAAGCAATTATTCTCTCCACTCGTACTATGCCAAAACCAGGTTCAAAACCCGGCGGAGGAGAGAAGGTTGTCGAAGTTATGGCGGCAATCGATCACGCATTTGCCGAGCCGGATACAACCATCGAGAAGCGTCCGATTATCACAGAGCGATCTGCTATTCTTTCTGCAGGTAATGCTGTCAAAGTACGACAGTATGCGCAAGAATTTTCCAAAGAACTGTCAAGAGAATTGGCAAAGCGTAATTTACCTGAACATCATCTCTTACAGAATGTGTCGGGGAGCGATGAGCCGCAAGTAGAATTGCCGCCATTGTCGGAATCAGATTTCCCGATGAATTTTGCACAACCATCTTCTTTGGGTAATACAGCAAAACTCATGACAGAAGACGCATCTTCTGTCGAATCCGTTCGGCAAACACATTCTTTGTTGTCAAAGCCAAATCAAGAGCATTCCCTTGCTCATAGTACAATGATACCGGCTGAAGTACGATCACCTGACATCGGTTTGCAAAGCGAGATCCGTGATCTGAAAGTCATGCTCGAATCCGTGGCTAATGATGTTCGTTACAAGCACAGTGCTTCGTTGAATGATGTGTGTCGCGTTCTTTTTGAGCGGTTGATGGATATCGAGGTGCGTGAAAATATTGCATTGCAGGCAATCGGCACTGTTATGGCGCAGAATCATTCGGGGGATTTACGTTCGGCAGTGCTGGCGACACGAAAGTTTTTATCAGAAAAACTGCCAATGAGCAGTCCGATTATCAAGCAAGAACGACGGCAGGTATTTGGTTTTGTTGGTCCGACCGGTGTCGGTAAGACAACAACTGTTGCTAAACTTGCGACATCCTCGAAATTGCTGTATGATGCCGATGTGTTGTTAGTGTCGGCTGATACTTATCGTGTAGGGGGAGCCGAGCAATTGCAGCGTATCGGTGCTATTGCGAATATTCCTTTCGAGGTGGTCTATAGCGCACAGGAATTGCGCCAATTAATGAAACGCGAAACACAGCGTGAGATGATTTTTATTGATACAGTAGGACGTAGTCCGTCAAGTACAGGGCAAATCCAAGAAATTCGTGGGTATATGGAGGCGGCGGAACCGGATAACACATTTCTTCTGTTAAATTCATCATTATCGGAATCATCTTTATTACATGTTGTCAAACGATTTGGCGTAGTACGCCCAACGCATGTCATTCTGACTAAACTTGATGAAATGCTTGCGCCGGGTCCTCTCTTAAGCGCATTGTATCGAATCGCGTTGCCAATTGCATACTTTACAACCGGGCAAGTCATTCCTGATGATATAGAACGTGGTTCAGCAGAGCGACTGTCGGAGATGGTTCTTCCCGATGAAATGATTGAAGAATTACAGCGTAAGCTCACCAACCATGCTGAGTTGCAAGGAGGGTTGCGCGTATGATTGATCAACATGCATCATTTGCATCGTCGTTGTCAGAGAGCTATGTTCCGCTGAGTACCGATGAGTCAGCAGTCCTTATCCCGCGGCAAGAGCCATTTGTTGTTACTATAGCCAGTGGTAAAGGTGGGGTTGGGAAGAGTGTGCTAGCATCGAATATAGCGTTAGCTTTGGCTAATAACCGTGGTGCACCGGATCGTACGACCGTGTTGTGGGATGCTAATGTACATTCACCAAATCAAAATATTCTTTTTGGTATTGATCCGCTCCTGCGGGCACGTGATTTTTATTCAGGAAATGTCCGTATTGCAGGTATTCTTACGGATGCTTTGGGATACACGCATTCATCAGTACAAGTGCGATTACAGCCTACACTTCGTTTGCTGGCGGCAGAAGCACGGCCTATATCGGCACCTGTTTCGCCGGAGGCATTATGTGGAGTAATGGCAGAAATTATGACAACTGCGAATGCTGATGTAATTGTCATTGATACTGCCGCCGGTACAAGTGATGCAACATTACAGGCATGTGCTTTTGCAGATATGGTGTTGATTGTTGTTACCGATGAGCCTGCCTCAATTATCGAAAGTTATGGCTTGGTAAAGATGTTAGGTCAGTATATTGCTTTTGAGCGTATGCGACTTGTAGTATGCGATGTTATTGATGAAGAAGATGCCCATGATGTTGCACGTAAATTTAACTTGGCAACAGAAAAATTTCTCCGCGCACATATTCCATTTATTGGTTATGTTCCCCATGATAATGCGGTACGAACATCTATCATTGATCAACGACCTCTTCTCATCGATGGTGCAGATACCGAAGTAGGGCGCATGATCGAAACGATTGCTGACCAGTTGCTTTTTGCGATGAATGCGCGTGGCGGAAACGCATATGCAGTACATTCGTAGTACGATTTGGTGATGTAGATTGATAAATCTCGTTGTATTCTTTAGGATAAACGATATGGCAAAAGAAAAAGAAAAAGAAACTTCCGGCACCGATGCTTCCGAATACAGTGCTTATCCGATTCGTACGCTGTTTCAGGTAGGCTTTATGTTTGCGTCGATTACCTTTGTTCTTTCAATGAACAACAAGGCACTGTCCTTTTTTGACATTGCCGTACGTTCATTTCTTGTTTTTGCCGGTGTTGCGGGTTTTGGTGGTATCATGATGGTCGTCATTGTTTCGATCATTTCCAATATGAAATTCAAACAAGCAGAAGCCGCTCGTCAACAAATTGAAGAAGAACAA
>DHLT01000221.1:0-3246 GCA_002405405.1 Ignavibacteria bacterium UBA4661
TGCCAAGAAAGAATGGGCAGAACTGTTTGACGAATTCCCCGATCATAATTTTGAATTTCAAGTGGTATTTGAGAACGAATGGGAAAACAGAATCAACCAACTAATGCAGTAGGAGATATAAGATGTTGGTAGAGAAAGACTAAATTTTTATGACAGATTTTCAAAGGCAAGAATGTATTTCCTTTTTCACTTTCAATTGTAAGGATCATCGTATGAAACAGACTCCATTTTTCTCATTTGTGCTGTCGTGCAGCATAGCATGGTGCGTCGCATTGAGTGCGACACATAGTACGTATGCTTTGCCCAAAGGTAATACGAAAGCAAAAGTAGTTTCTGCTACGAAAAGCGCACCAACCGTAAAGAATAATCTTTCCAGTGAACGTATCCCTGCTGATGTGCAGGCAACAATTACCGAAGAGAAGGCTAAAGCGCATTTAAGTTGGCTTGCCTCGGATGAATTGCGCGGTCGGAATACACCCAGCCCTGAATTAGAGCGTGCCGGGCAATATATCGCTGATAAATTCAAAGCATGGGGCTTAGTGCCTGTTAAAGACAATTCCTATTTCCAATACTATGACTTGGAGCGTCGTAATCTTGGCGATGGCAATCGTGTTGTCTTGAATCTCCCCGGAGGTGCAAAAGAGTTACAGTTGAAAGATGATTATATCCCGTATCCATTTTCGGGTGGTGGCTCGCTAACTGGTGTAGGTGTTGTTTTTGTTGGTTTTGGTATTACTGCACCCGAATTTAAATATGACGATTATGCCGGTATTGATGTGAAAGGTAAAATCGTTGTTGTAATGCGCGGTGAGCCTCAAATGGCAAATCCAAATGATGCCTTGTTTGATGGAGCGCGTTTGTCAAGTCATTCTGCTATTGCCACAAAAATGGCAAATGCCATCAAACATGGTGCGGTGGGTATGATCCGTGTGGGCGATCCTGTAACGACCAAACGCATCGCACCGGTTGGGTTCTCATGGCCTCGTATTTTCAAAAATATCCCTGAGAGCGCATTACCGCTTACTCTGCCGAAAGATAATGCAGTAAAGCCAATCATCGCTCTTGATGGTGGTGAAAGTGTGATTACCGCACTGTTCGGTTCGATGGATGCTCTTAAAGTAATACAGCAAAGTATTGATAGCACACTCAAACCACAATCAAAAGATTTGAATATTCGTGCGGATGTAACGATCAACATGATCGAAGAAAAAATAAAAGTGCGCAATATCGTTGGTATGGTCAAAGGTTCGCAGAAACCCGATGAATACGTGGTTTTGGGAGCGCACTATGACCATGTTGGTTTCTCGACACCCAATGCACCTCAACAAGATTCGATCTACAATGGTGCTGATGATAATGGATCTGGTACAACGGGCTTGTTGCTGAATGCAGAAGCATTCGGAACAGCAAAAGTAAAACCAAGCCGTAGCATGATATTTGTTGCTTTCAGTGGCGAAGAAAAAGGTTTGTACGGTTCGCGAGCATTTGTGAAATACTCACCTGTTTCAACCGATAAAATCGTTGCGATGTTGAATACTGATATGATTGGTCGTAATGATATTGATTCTCTTTCGGCAGGTGGCAATACGCGATGCAAAGAATTAGCAGATTTGAGTGCTGAAGAAAATGCAACCTTTGCGAAGCCTTTTTCTTTGAAATATAATATTGAAGAATTTTTCTTTCGGAGTGATCAAGCGTCTTTTGCAATGCGTAAAATTCCGGTGATATTTTATTTTTCCGGTATGCACGAAGATTATCACCGACCGGGTGATGAAGTCAGCAAGATCAATTTTCCTAAATTGACGCAAGTAGCCCAGTTATGTACTCGCACAGCATGGCGTGTATCAATGCTCCCCGGTCGTTTGCCATATACACCGGTACCGACAGATGATCCGAGTTTGCTCGATTAAGAAATCCTAAGAAAGCGCAAGAGACTGTTTCAACACAAGAAACAGTCTCTTCTCTTTTTGTCGTACGAACATTATACTCCTACAATGAATATTGTTGTTGATAGTAATATACCGGCATTAGCTTCTGTTCTTCGAATGAGCGGTGCAGTTGTGCGTGTTCACGATGGTCGGACACTCCAACCGGCTGATCTTGCTGACAGTACGGCTCTCTTTGTACGTTCTGTAACAAAAGTAACCAAAGCACTTTTACACGAGAGTCGTACTCGCTTCGTGGCAACCGCGACGAGTGGTATTGATCATATCGACACCGAGTACCTTTCACAAAAAGATATTGATTTTGCTGCGGCAAAAGGATGCAATGCCCAAGCAGTGGCAGAGTATGTACTGTATGGGATACTATTGTATGCCCATACTATACAGCGTGATATTCAGACCTTGCGTATTGGAGTTGTGGGATATGGAGAGTGCGGCAAACGTGTTGTTCGATTGCTTTGTTCATTGGGAGTTAAATCCGTAGAGGTGTATGATCCATATCTTCAAGCACAAGGCGCTGTTTTGCCTCTGGGGTGTACATGGCGTTTATTGCATGAATTGGTACGTGAGTCTGATGTCTTGACCAATCATATTCCTTTGACACAAGAAACGCAAAAGATCATATCGCACGAGTTACTTGCAACAGTACCAATTGGAGCATTGATTCTTCACGCTTCGCGTGGTGGTATTATCGATGAGGAAGCACTGCTATACTATGTTCGAGAGCGGCGTTATTCTGCCATTATAGATGTTTGGAAGTCTGAACCGATGATTCATCCTGAACTCGCATTGTCCTCTTTGCTATCCACTCCGCATATTGCCGGTTACACACAAGAGGGAAAATTACGCGGGTCAATCATGGTTCTTGATGCCTTTATCCAATGGATACAAAACCACGGTATCACTGATATTGACATCGCTGTGCTACAAGAGCAAAGCGAACTGTTGAAGCAGAATAGAATACTACAAAACAAGTACTCTGTTGGTGGTCGGGGTATTATTGATAGTCAAGAGATTTTTCATTTACTTTGTTCAGCACGACCTTTGAAAGAAGACGATGCTCTACTCAAAAGCATAGTAAAACATACAGATGCTGACATTTGTAGAGTTTTTGACGAGCGGCGTAAGCGGTATCCCGAAAGCGCAGAAGTTTTTGTTGATGAGGGATAGAGCGAGCAACGGTTTACAGGCGTAAAACTTTTGCATGAGCATGTTGAAAATTCTTATCTTTGCGACCTTCGTATTGAAATGTTTCGGCGTGTAGCGCAGCCCGGTAGCGCACCACTTTGGGGTAGTGGGGGTC
>DHLT01000221.1:3339-3832 GCA_002405405.1 Ignavibacteria bacterium UBA4661
GGGCCGCCGCCAGAGGGAAGTCGCTGTGATAGCTTCTGTCTCGCCGGGGCGTAGCGCAGCTTGGTAGCGCACCACTTTGGGGTAGTGGGGGTCGTGGGTTCAAATCCCGCTACGCCGACAAAGAAAAACCCTGCGAGTAAGCATTTAAGCGGTTCGTAGGGTTTTTTCTTGTGTGTAAAAAATACTGTCGACTGACCAAAAACTGACCACTTTCGCAAAAACTGCCGAAATGTCAGGAAAAGTAGGGTGTGTTTTCAGGGTGTTTTTAGTGTGGTGTATGGCTGATCGGTGCAAGGGGATCGGTAGGGTTTTATCAGCAAGCAAGAACTTCGTTGTCGCGGGAATTAAACTTGTCTTTTCTCACCGCGTTACATTTTGTAACGCATCGTCATGGCATTAAGGAACATGAGCGGATACATACGTACAAGTATGTATGTTTTTGCTACGGGATAAACAAACAGATTCTTTGCTACTCAAATTTGAGTAAAACCCG
>DHLT01000221.1:4024-4370 GCA_002405405.1 Ignavibacteria bacterium UBA4661
GGTGAAATTTCGCTAAAAACGCAATGTCGCACTTTGCGACTTTACAAGATGACACTATGTCATTTTGGGAAATTGCTGTAAAAGGCAATTGTCACAAAATGTGACGCGGTGAAATTTCGCTAAAAACGCAATGTCACATTTTGTGACAATTGGGCAAAGGTTCGCGTTTGAAACGCTATCCTTTGCGGTGTTTGGGTGGCTCTCGCGTTTGAAACGCGATACCTGGTGGCTACTCGTTTTGGAACATTGGGACTGCCGGCTGAATTTTTGCTTCACGTCTGCGTGAAGCTCTTGCATTTCAAATGCAACAGTCCGGATTTCAAATGCAACAGTCCGGATTTCAAAT
>DHLT01000221.1:4458-5095 GCA_002405405.1 Ignavibacteria bacterium UBA4661
AATGCAACAGTCCGGATTTCAAATCCGAACTGTTCATACAGTCCGCGTTTGAAACGCGAGGTGTTGTATTGGGAATAGAACAGTCCACATTTCAAATGTTACCTGTCCAAATTTCAAAAAAAACAAAGGGTAACATTTCACGTGTTACCCTTTGCTTTTGTCAGCTGTAAAGAATCGCTTTATTACCCATGCTCAATACACCATCTTTCATATTCTACGGTGTATTCTTGTGGTGGTGGTGCAATGCGTAGTAAATAGTCTGCAATGTCGTATTTCGCTTTTCGGTCTGTATCGTCCGCTTGTCTCTCCAAATGCTGATAGATTGAAACACTTCTTGCATATTGTGCAATTATTTCCGCTCTGCTCTCCCATATCTCGAATCCATCTATATCAGGGAATAGCACTACATCACGCCCTTTGAGTGCGTGCATTATGTCAGCTTTCAGGTTTTTAAGTCCCCCACAAGCAAGCCATACATATTGGGGAATATACATACTTGCAATGATTGCGGATTTCTCACTTTCGACAATGGCAATCGGTTTTTCGGGATTGTCTGCTAAAAGGTGTTCACCAAAGAAGCAAGCACTGTAATCAAAGTTCTTATCGTGGATCCAAGAAACGTAGTTGTATGGCTCTC